>NZ_JBFAJO010000043.1:0-79320 GCF_040655255.1 Kitasatospora sp. NPDC050463 | reverse complement strand
CCGCCGCTACATCATCTGGCGGAACAAGCACGCCGCCGACGAACGCCTACGCGCAGTCGTCGCCAGGGCGAACGTTGCTTGATGCGGCACTAGTTCCCCCTCCCCGCGACCGCATGCCTGCTGTTGGCACCGGCGGCCCCTGAGCGGTGCCAACAGCGGTGCTTTTGCCGCCCGCTCGGACCCTCCCGGCTCCTTGAAAGGCAGCCCCACCATGGCGACCGAAACGCTCCTGCGCAGTGCACCCGCCACCACGGTGCACGCCCCCGCCCCGCAGGCCGCCTGCTATCTGCGCTGTTACCCGGCCGATCCCTGGGAGACGAGGAACTTCGCCGACGCGCTGCGCCGCCTCGCACTGGGGCATGGCTTCGTGGAGCCGTGCCTGCTCATCGACTCAGGAGTGCCCTCCAGGTCGGCTGACAAACCCGCCCTGCAGAACCTGATCACGGCCGCGGAACTCGGCATGTTCCAGGTCGTGTTCGTGCCGGGCCAGTGGGTCTTCTCCCTTGACGACGCTCAGGCGGCTGCCATCCGTGACCGCCTGAACGCCGCCGGCTGCCGGGTCGTCGAACTCCCCGCCCGGTCCGGCCGTCGAACAGCAGCCCCATCCGTGTTCGCCGGCGGCCATTCCGGCGATGTCAGGGATCCCACTGGCCGCCGCGCCCTGACCGGCCAGCCCCATCGGGGCCCCCACACGGCCAGCGTGATCGCCGTAGGGGCAACCGCGGGTGGGCGCGGCGGCACGCACGAGGTACCCGCGGCACTCTGAGCGCCCGACCTGAGCCGCGGCACCGCCGACGGGCTTGGGCCGACGACCGCATCCGTCTCGCCCGATCCTTCGCATCGGCGGCGCGGTCCTGGCCGCCTTCGGCATCGGACTCGCCGTCGAGCGCCCCGCCGTCTGAAACCGGCCCCGCAGAAGCCGTCGCAGCCTGCGGGTCGCTGAACCTCCCCACGGGTTTGCCCGCACCCGCGCAGCGGCTGCTGCCGTCCGGCGGGGCGTGTCAGAAAGTTGGCTCATACAAGATTTTCGTAGCCGGTGATCGCTTCGGAGCGTGTGTCAGCTGAGCAGGATGCGCTGACGCAGGAGGCGGTATCCGGCGCGGCCGTAGGTCTGCCTCTTGAGCAGCTTGATCTTGTTGTTGACGCCTTCGGTGCGGCCGTTGTGCCAGGGCAAGGTGAGGGCGTGTTCGACGGCTGTGCGATCGCGTTCGAGCCCGGTGACGTAGGCGTGCAGGAAGGGCAGGTCCGCGGCTCGGACCTGGGTGATCCAGCCGGTCAGCGCGTCGGCGTTGGCCGGTGCCGGGGTGAGCAGGGCGGCGAAGCCGGTCGTCGCGGCGGCCAGGGCCGTCATCTCCGGGCAGGCCCCGGCGAGCTGGTCGCGCAGCACGAGCTGCTCTTCGCGCAGGTGGTCGGGGTCGGTGAGCAGGAGGCGGGCCACTCTGCGCGGGGAGAGGCTGGCGTGGTCGGCCTCGACCCGTCCCTGGTTGATGTAGCGGACCAGGAGGTTCGCACTGCCGCTGTAGCCGAGTTCCTTGATCTCGGCCAGGAGGTGGGTGACGGGGACCGCGGGGTCCTCGGCGCGGCGTCGGCGCAGGTGGTCGCGGTAGGGATCGACCAGGGTGGGCCGGTACAGGGGCGCCGTCACCATGCGTTCCGGCTCGGTGTGGCGGGCGTAGCGTTTGACGGTGTTCAGGGCGAGGCCCAGACGGCGGGCGCATTCCAGCAGGCCGACCCCGGCACCGAGGAGCTGGTGGACCTGCTGCCACCGCTCGCGGGTGGTCGCGGCGCGGGTGCCCTCCCGCAGGGGCGGGCCGGCCTTGGCCCAGCAGGCGCTGTGGGCCCTGATCTCGCTGGTCGCGGCCTCGGCCAGGCCGTGCCACAGGTGCCAGCGGTCGCAGACCTGCGTGATCGCGGGGTTGGCGTCCGTGGTGGCCTGCGCGAAGCCCCCGGCCCCGTCCCGGCAGACAACCGATATACCGGGGTGGTCCTTCAGCCAGGCGGTGACCGTCTCCATCTTCCGGTCCGGCAGCACCTCGATCCGCTCACCTGTCACGGCGTCGATCAGGATCGTGGCATAGCGGTGGCCTCGGCGCAGGGCGAACTCGTCGATCCCCAGTACCCGCGGGACGGCCCTGGCCGGCAGGGCGACGCGCATCAGGCAATTCAGTACGCACGCCCAGGACAGCGCCTGGTGCAGCACACTCAGCAGCCGGGCCCCGGCCGACCCGGCCAGGGCCACGGCGACCGCGTCGATCACCTTCTGCAGGGCTGGCGTGCGGCGCTGGTAACGCTTCGTCAGCCCGTCTACCTGCTCTGCGAAGGTGGCCTTCTCGCAGTCCGGGTTCTCGCAGTACAGACGGCGCACCGATAAGTCGATCACGACCGGGCGGCCGCCGACCGCCTCGTCCGCGACATGCCGCTCATATCGCGAATGCACCCAGTCCGATACCTGCCCGCACGCCGGACACGCCGCTTCGGCGTCATCCCTGGTCCGGGCCGTGATCCTCAGCAGATCCCCGCCAGCCTCCACCCGATCGACCCGCACCGCGGCCAGCTGCGGCAGAAGGTCCCCCACCACGACAACACACACAGCCAGCCTCTCACCGCCAACCAGCCAACACCAGAGGCAAGTTGAAGCGATCACCGGCTACGAAAATCTTGTATGAGCCAGATCGCTTACACGCCCTCAGCGGGCGGTGTCAAGAAGGTCGAGGATGGCGAGGGCGAGCGGGCGTGGCGTCATCAACGGGTTGTCGCCCAGCACGTCGTCGGCGTGAGCAAGCGGAATGAGGGCATCGGCCACTTCTTGGCTGAGCCCTACTGCGGCGGTGAGGATTGCGGCGAGCAGGATCTGTTGCTGGCGAGGGTCGGTGTCGCGGAATTGGTCGGCCGACGCCCACAGCGGCGTTCTCATTTCGATGCTTTCCGGCTCCAGGACTGCAGCAATGGCCGCCGCTTCTGCCTCAGGATCGCGGCGCAGGCGGTGGATGATGGCCTCAACCAGATACTTGGCGGCGTGTTCGTCCCCGTAACGCTGTAGCTGTGCACTGATCCGCAGGACGAGGACAGGAAGGTGGGCAGCGGGAGCGAGACCGAAGACAACGGCACAGATCTGCTCCCAGGTCCAGTGGAGAGCGTCGTCTGTAATCGAGGCTGCGACCAGGCGACGGTAGAGGCTTTGGGCATGGGGGTCGTCGGGCAGGAGCCGCGCCAGGACGGTGATTCGCCAACTGGTGACGTGGAAGTCGATGTTCTTGTCGGTGATCAAGGCAGACGCCTCAGGGTGATCCCTGTGGTCGATCAGGCGATTGAGGAGGCTCTGACGGGCTGCCGGGGTCAAAGGAGAGGACCCTACTAGGTCGAAGACAGGGTCGGGTTCTCCACCGTACTGCGCATCGGCAGCCTGAATAGCGAGATCCATGAGCCGGGGGTCCGAGGAATCGCCCTGGCCGTACCAAGCCAGTACCTGCCTGTCCAGAAGCAGCTCGGGGTGCGCCAAGACAGCATCGTGCAGCGCACGGCTCAGGTCCGCGCTACGGGTGGCTGCTGGAGCGAGAGCCGACCACGTCTGGGCGCGCCGATACTCGCTGTCTCCGAATCCGCGGGAAAGGCGCTCTACAAGTAGCCCTTCGCTTTGTTGCTGGAGGGGTGACCAGTGTGCGGCGATGAGCTCGGCCAGTTGAGCGTTCGGGGCGCCACCCGCATGCGCGAGGTCGACGCTGACAGGTTCGGCGTTGTGGCGCTCCGTAAGGCCGTCCAGCAGCGTGACGTCGCCCAGCAGCAGCATGACGGTCCATGCTGTGCGACGCACGGCGTCCAGGTCGGGTCCATACGCACGCAGATCTGTGCGGCATTCCTGGCGTAGACGCTCCAACGCTTCGCTGCGATGCCTTGGCTGGCCCGCTTCGTCGACTGCCTGGCCAATGGGGGCGAGGGCACGGGCGAGGGTGGAGGCAGCGGCCCGGCGGACGGACTGGGAAGTGTCGGACCTCCAGTCTTCCAAGAGCTCGACGACCACATCGGTCTCGACGCCGTGGCGTGCAAGCTGTTGCGCCGCGACGATGCGCAGTTCGGGTTCCAGCGGAGACAGCAGGGCGACAGCGTCGGAAACGATCTGGTCGGCTGTCGGACCGGACTGGCGGCCGTAGCCGTAGAGAACACCCACGACCTCGGGCTCGGGTCCGGCCAGCGCCTGGCGCGCGTATTCCACGATCTCGGGGATTTCCGGCCACATGCCGATGGTCCAGCCCCGGGCCGTTTCGTAGTTCCTATCAGGAATTGCTTCGAGACACATCAATGCCAGGTCGCGATGGGAATGGTTCTGCAGCACACGGGCGGCTTGGGCAGGGTCGAACCCAGAGTTAATACTGCCATCAACGGACTCCAGGCACCGGCGCCACAATTGTCCGATGGCGGAGATGATATCCGTGACATGTTTGTCGCCGCAGACATACAGCAGTTCGATCAGACGGTCCATGCCGGCCTCGGCGCCCAGTGCATGCCCCGCGACCCGGGCGAAGGCGGCCGCCTCGTCGTCCGGTGCAGTAATCTTTCGGCGAAGGGCGTCGATAGCGGCTGTGTCCTGCGCGAAGCAATCCATCAGCGCCGACGCGGCATTCTGGGACTGCCATTTGTCCTCGCTGAGGCAGAGGGCAATCAGTCGGTCGCGTGTCTGCGGTGTCGGTGATAGACGCGCAAGGTCACGTGTTCCCCACAGACTGCTCTTCTCGCGCTGCAGTCGGCGCGATACTGCGTCACGGATGGCGGGCTCGTCAGACCAGTGAGCAGGTGCGATGGCGAGGTTGTCCAAGGAGTGATCTTCAGAAGCGATCCTGGCGGCCGCCCAGTCGATCACTTCCCGGTCCGTCCCGAAAGCCTTCAGCAGCACCCACCATGCGAGATCGTTGTCTCCCCATACTTGGGAAGGCGATCCGGGCGAACCGCTGAGGATATCGAAACACCTGTCGCGGACTTTGCTGTCACCCGCAGCGGCCTCGCACACCATCTCTACCAGCGCATCGTCCTCCACCCGCTGGGTGGAGAAACGTCTGGCCAGCGCGGACAGGAGCCACCTGCGTTCTCCGTCCTCCCACTCGACAACCGAATCGCCAGCCGCGGCCTGCCGAGCTCGGGCAGCCCGAATCGCAACCGCCCTGATGTCCGTGGCGCGCTGTCTGCGGCCCCAGGCAACCAGTTCTTCGGTTCGGTCGTCCTCGGGCCATCCGTTCACGAGCGCCGCAAGCGCGGCACCCTGTGTCTGTGCATTTCCGGCCCCGACCACCAGCGCGGCCAGGGCATCACGCATACCGGGATCGCCGGCGAAACGTTTGGTGACAGCCAGCACGCTGGCGCGTCTGACGTGCGGGGACGGGTGCCGCAGACCCGCCAGCAGAGCAGGTGCCGCATGCTCTGCAGGAATGGCAGGGCGATACAGCTCGTACCAACCACCAGGCTGCTGGGTACGCGCGATGATTTTCCGAGAGAACCAGGGAAGCAAGCTCCTACGGGCCGTGGCATCAGTGAGGGCACCTACCAGCGAAGACAGCAGACGGGCCCGGTGAGGCATCCACGGATGCTGCTCCACCCGCTCGCAAATCCGAGCGCACATCCGCCCGACATCGCGGGGCGTTAGGCGCACCCCACTACCCAGTGCCTCCGCTACCAACTCGAAACCTCCCAGCAGCGGCATCGAATTTTCCGAACCGGCTGTGATTGCAGTGTCCAGCAGCGCCGCGGCGTCGGTGGGCCGCTGTTGGCCAGCGAGCACCGCAAGGAGCACCTCCCGCCACGAGCGATCGCGCGCCCGGCCGAGCAGCACCTCCTGCTGCTCAGGCAGAGGACGAGTCAGCAGCCATTCAGCCGCCAGTTGCTCGGCGACCGCCCGGTGGGCGAAACCCATCGACCCGGCCCCATGCGAGACCAACACACCGAGGTCCCCTTCGGCGGCCTCTAGAATCTGCGGAGCCAGTCGGCGCGCCTCCCGTAGGTCGCATCCAAACAGATCTTCATCGCAAAGCACTTCCGTCAACGCCGTGCGCCACACCTGTGCATCCGCCGCGAACCCGGCGTCGCGTGAGCGCATCCGGTACGCCACAGCAGCCAGAATCCGCCGCATCTCCTCGGTGCCAATCCCCGGCCCCGGCCGGGGAGAGGCGCGGCGTCTGATCGCGGGATGCCTCTCCACCAGAACATCGACCAGCCGCTCGTATGCCAGGACACGCCGAGCCGGCAAGGGTCCCCCCGACCACATGCCGACCAGCATCAACAAGAACAGCGGAACACGCGCCAGCACCTCCAACTCCGCCACACCAGCGACCTCGTGACAGAACCTGTCCACCGCGCTCGCCAAAGACGCACTGGTGCTGCTCGACAGCGCAGCCTCGGTTGCCGCCGTGTCGCTTGCTGGCGGAGTATGACCGGAAGCGGCAAACGCCATGTCAGCCAGAGCACGTTGCTGGGCTTTCGACAACGGAGCGATGTGTCCGACGCGCCATCCAGCGAGGGTCACAAGTCGACGCAGCGCATACGGGCGGCTGGAAACGATGGCTGCCACCTTCCGACCCCGGACGAATGCCTCCAACAGGTTCAGCGCCGGGTGAGCGCTCTCTTCATCTGTCCACTCATCAAGCCCATCCACCACCAGAAGCAGCCGGTCGTCCTTCAGGGCCTTGTCGACGAGACCATGCAGAGACTGCGCAGAATGCCGACTGAGCCATGCCCGCACCGCCGAACTGACCGAATGTTCGCTGCTCTCGCGTACGTGCTCACACAGGAACGAGAACGGAAGCCAGACCGGAAGCCGATCTCCGAACCGGTCGGCCAGAGCGGTCGAACCCGGCTCGTCCCCCAGCAGATCCGCCACGATGTGTCGCAGCAGACTCGACTTGCCCGCACCAGGGGGGCCCGCGACCACCGACAGCACGCCGTCCGCGAGCCACTCGTCGACCGGGAGTCGAGAGATATCACCCGTTCCGAGGTCCTCCTCCAACCGCCCCCGCTGAAGGAGGTGGTCCAGCACCAGCAACTCCCGGTCCGCGTCCTCAGAGCCCTCGGAGGAGGAGGTCAAAGCCCCGTCTCGCTGACTCTCGGCAGCCCGCGACCCAGGACCATCCGGCCCTGCGGACGTGGATTTGTCCTGAGACTGAACTCCTGCACCGTCCATGCGACCGAAAGCCGCATCGCCGCCGCCCTCGGCGATGTCGAGCATGACAAATCCCACAGGCGCCATGTGCCCGCCGGGCACTGAAGGTACCAACAACGAGGTACCGGTGTCCTGCACCGCGAACGCCGCCCGGTAGAGCACGAGCAGCTCACGCCGCAACACAGCCACATCCTGCCCCTCCAGCCGCCCCTCCAAGGAAGCCGCCGCATGCGGGCCGCAGAACTCCTTCACCCACTCGCGGCCGAAGAAGTCGTCCACAAGCTCCGGAAGATCCCGCATCAGCTCAGAAATACGCTCACGACCCCACCGCTCCAGCCGGATCCCCAGGGCCTCCAACCGGTCTGCCTGGGCGTTCAGTTCATCCGCAAGCTGCGTAGGCCTCAACTCATGAGTGGTGGCGTAGATGAAGACCTCGGAGCGGTCCGCCCATGACCCCTCCAGGAACTTGTCGACCGCAGCCGCGATCTTCGCAGGACCCAGGCTCTTCACCGCCTTCGACTGCAACGTCGTGTAACGACGCGCCGACGACGCGCCAGGACCTCCGCCAGCCCGCCCGGTGTTCCGGACGAACAGATCAATGCCCTCCTGGCTCTGCCCCGCAGTCCCGTACAGCTCAGCGCACTCAGCCCGTCCGTCCCGTTCGGCGAGACGCAGAAACAACCGCTCCACGTCCGCCCAAGCAAGATCCCCCAACGGCAAATAGGCGGCCTTGCTCACTACTGGTAGCGGCACCGACCTACCCACGGGAGGCATCCGCAGCCTCGTGGGCACAGAATCGGCACCAGAACCAGCTGACCCATCAGGTGCTGAGCTGCTTCCAAGCATGGGCATGATTGTTCCACCGTCCCAGTCTCGTCAGCTATTTGCCTGCTGGCGGCTCAGGAGGGTCGTCGTGAGTTCCACGGTGGCGAGGTACCACCAGAAGATCCAGTCGAGGAACGCCGGGTCGTAGTGCTCCTGCTGGGAGGCGTCACGGTGGCGGATCTCGAACTTGTTGGCGATCACGAACAGCGCCCCGTCGTCGGGCTTCCCGAGTTCGCTGCGGATGAGGTCGCGCCGCTCCTCCAGGATGCCGGCGAGCACGATCACCGCGGAGCGCTTCTCCTCGATGGACGCGCCGCGGCCGCGGTGGAGGGCGATGGCGTGCGTGGTGCGCTGCTTGATGTCGGGGTCGGCGACGGCGAGGACGCGGTGGACGAGGTCGGCGCGGGCGTCGTCGGTGACCGCGACGAGCCGGCCCTGGTCCTCGCCCTCGTCGGCGAGACGGTACTGAACGCCAGCACCCGCGAGCAGGCGGTTCACGCGCCATCGGTAGAGGACCCTGGCCGGGCCGACATGGAACTCGCGGTGGTGCCATCCGCATCCGTTCCAGGAGTGGAAGGTGCGATCCCGCGGCCGGGACACAAGATCGTGGAAGACCTCGACGAGGCCGAAGAAGGTGTCCTCGCCCCAGTCCGTCGGCTCAAGAGGCCACAACTGGCCGATCCCCAACCGTTGCTCCAGGACCTCGGCCGGGTCCGGTAGTTGCTCGTCGGCATCGACGCAGGCCTCGCCGAAGTTCTCGGCGAGGTAGCCGGTGCCGTGGAACTCCATGACCAGTCGCGCGAAGCTCAACCGCACAGAAACCGGATCGGACGGCACCGTCGGGGCGACCTGCCCGTTGCGGTGCGGCCAGTAGGGACGGGGCTCCGTGAACTGGCGGATCTCCTGCGTCCGGCCGACCAGTTCACGCAACCACATCTGCTGAGTGAGCACCAGCGCCTGATACCAAGGATCCCCGCCTGCACCCCAAGGGCCGTCGGACTTCGGCGCAGTAGAAGGCAGGCTCTCGAAGTCCGAGCAGGCACTCGATCCCTGGAACGCCTCCGTGAGCAGCCACTCGGCCCGCGACACCCAGTTGCCCCGTCCAGGTCCCATGATGCGGCCGGCCTCGGCAACGAACAGGTCCGCAGGCCAGACCAGTTCGTAACTGCTGAGATCTATCACGAGGACCTCTCCGTACTTGGCACTGCGGGGCGGCGTTCCACGTGCTGACCCGCACCGGGAGGATACCGGCGGCCCCGGACAACACCGCACGGATTTCCCGCACTTCCAGCAGCGCGGGGTCAGGCGGCCAGAGGGGTGACCTGTCCCGTATCGGTCGCGTCTTCGCAGCGTCTGTCCGCTTGGTCGAGTGCGCTGCTAAGTGCGGTGACGGCTTGGTCGGCGGAGTCCTTGAGGAGGTGGCCGTAGAGGTTGATGGTGATGGCGAGGGTGGTGTGTCGGAGGGTCTTGGAGATGACGGCGATGGGGACGTTCTCGGCGATCATGATGCTGGCTGCGGTGTGGCGCAGGTCGTGCAGGCCGATCTTCGGTAGGCCGAGTTCGGCGGTGCGTTTGCGGAGCTGGTTCAGGAGCCATTGCGGGCGCAGGGGCTGGCCGTCGGGCGGGGGAAGACGAGTCCTTCGAGCCGGCCTTGTGGGTGGGCGTTCATCTGCAGGGCGGCTTGGCGGTGGAGGGCTGCCATGGCCCTGGGGGAGAGGCTGATCCAGGCGCGGCTGGCCTCGGTCTTGGGCTCACCGAAGCGGATTTCCGCATTGTTGATGGCGGCGAGGGTCCAGCGGACGTAGAGCTTGCGGTCCATGAGGTGGACGTCGGACCAGTGCAGGGCCAGGATCTCGCCGCGGCGCATGCCGGTGCCGAGCATGACCTCGAACAGGTCGGTGAGCTGGTCCGCGTAATGCTCCTTGTTGTGCCGCAGGAACGCGGCTGCCTCGTCCGGGGTCCAGCAGGTGCGTTCGGCGGCGCGGGGCTTGGGCGGGGCGGCGTACTTGGCGGGGTTGTAGCGCAGCCGCCAGGACCGGACGGCCGCGTTCAGCGCGTTGCGCAGCGTTGCCATCACCCGGTACACGGTCACGCGCCCGCGGCCGGCCTCCTGCTGGGCGCGGATCCACTCCTCGATGTGCTGAGGGCGCAGATCCGGCAGCCGGTGCCGGCCGAACGCCGGGATCAGGTCCCGCTCCACGCAGTCCGCGTACCCGGCGTAGGTGTTCGGCGCCAGCTCGCCCTTCCTCACTGCGAGCCACTCCCGCAGGAAGCTGGCCACCGTGGTGCGCCGGTTCTCGTAGACCCCGCGCAGCTCTCCGTCCAGGACCGCGGCCATCTCCCGTGCCGCTTCGGCACGGGAGGCGAACCCGCCGCGCCGGCGGGTGCGGCGCCGTCCCTCGTCGGGAGCGAGGTCGACGCAATACGTCCACGTCCCGTGCTTCACGTCCGCAGCCAACTGCGGACACCACGACCCCAACTGCTTCCCGCTGCTGCCGTCCTTGCAGCCACACCGCCGGTACACCCTGCCCGGCTGGGGACGCTGTCCCATGAACCCCTCCTCGCACTCGGTGCTCTCTGGCACCAAGGTTCGCCGGTCTATTCGGCGTGTCGGCAGGGCGTACGGGCGGGGCGCGAAGCACGCCGTGGCCGGTCGGCGGCGACACGCGCCAGACGACACACCGAACGGAAGATCATGGCATGTAGTCGATGGGTAGGTGCTCCTGATCCGCGCCGTGGAGGCTGCGCGACAGGTGAACCCGCAGGCCGAGGTCTCGGCCGGCATCTCGGCAGGTAGCGCGTGGCTGGCGGAGGGCTGTTACTCGGCGTGTCCGAGCCCGGCGCCGGGCCTTGGGACCATTTTGGGACCAGCCGCTTTGGCCGCTGGTGGCCGCCAGTGGACGCAGTTGGACATCTCTGGCCATGGTCACAGCTGAGCCTCCGTCAGCCCGTATGAAGTATGCGAGTGGCATTGGTGAGCCAACTCTCTTTCCTGGAAGTCGAGTTGACCGCCTGCTCGGGACTCGTCGAGCAGGCGGTCGATCGGCAGGCTAGCCAACACACTTGACTGGGGGTCAAGTGGTTGGGAGGGTCGCGCGACACGGCTTCTCCCTCCTCGGCGAGGGTTGTACGCCCGCCGGATGGAGCCCTGACCACCGAACCGGTCCCGTTCGTGCGGCCCGCAGCGATGATCGGTTGGCAGCTCGCCGGCCAGGGCTCTTGTCGTGTCTCAGACCTCGCCGAGGGCGACGTTCGGATCCGCCAGGCGGTCGGCGTCCACCACGCGCTTGGAGACGATTAGTTCGCGGATCGGGTCGGTGACGTCCCAGATGTTCATGTTCATACCGGCGAGGACCCGGCCGTCCTTGAGCCAGAACGCGATGAACTCGTTGGCCTTCACATCCCCTCGGAACACAACCCTGTCGTAGCCGTCCGGCTCGACGTAGCCGAGGTATTCCATGCTCAGTTTGTCACGCGACGCCACCGGCTCGTTAGGATGCCTAGGTGTCCACTCGGCATCGGTGAAGAAGTACGGCACCCGGTCGTAGGCCACGTCCTGGCCGAGCATCGCACGGGCGGCGGTCTGCGGCTGGTTGACGGCGTTGGCCCAGTGCTCCACCCGGATGTGGCGGCGGAGCAGGGGGTGGAAGGCGTTGGCGACGTCGCCCGCCGCGTAGATGTCCGGGTCGGAGGTGCGCAGGCGCTCGTCGGTCTTCACCCCGTTGTCGAGCTCCAGTCCGGCGGACTCGGCGAGCGCGGTGTCGGGGGCGATGCCGATGCCGACGATCACGGCGTCCGCCGCCACCGTCGTGCCGTCAGCGAGCCGGACGCCGGTCACCGCGCCGTCCTTGCCGGTCAGTTCCTCCACCTTGACGCCGAACCGCAGGTCCACGCCGTGGTCGCGGTGCAGGTCGGCGAAGACCTGGGCGACCTCGCGGCCGAGCACCCGCAGCAGCGGGAGTTCGACGGCCTCCAGCACGGTGACCTCGGCACCTGCCGTCCGGGCCGCGGCCGCCGTCTCCAGGCCGATCCAGCCGGCCCCGATCACCGCGACCCGGGCGCCGGGCGTCAGCGCGGCCCTGATCCGGTCGCTGTCCTCCACCCGGCGCAGGTAGTGCACGCCGTCCTGGTCCGCGCCGGGTACGGGCAGCCGGCGCGGCACCGAACCGGTGGTGAGCAGCAGCTTCGCGTACTCGATCCGGCCGTCGTCGGCGAGCGTGACGGTGTGCGCGGCCGGGTCGACCGAGGTGACGGCGGTGCCCAGGCGCAGCGTCACGTCGTGGTCGGCGTACCACTGCGGCGGGTGGACGTAGATCTTCTCGCGCGGCGTCTTGTCGAGCAGGTAGCCCTTGGAGAGCGGCGGCCGCTCGTACGGGCGCTCGTGCTCGGCGCCGATCAGAACGAT
This sequence comes from Kitasatospora sp. NPDC050463, assembly GCF_040655255.1. Lineage (NCBI taxonomy): Bacteria > Bacillati > Actinomycetota > Actinomycetes > Kitasatosporales > Streptomycetaceae > Kitasatospora > Kitasatospora sp. NPDC050463. The sequence continues at coordinate 66,949 of NZ_JBFAJO010000043.1, read as the reverse complement.
GCCGCCCCGGTAGCCGGCTTCGCGCAGGGCCTCGGCGGCCTTCGCACCACCCAGGGAGGCGCCGACGATGACGTACGGACGCTCGTGCCCGGTGCCGTCGGCGGTCCCTGCCGTGTCCGTGCTCATGCTGAACTCCTCGCTCTCCGGCCGGAATCACGGACAGCCTGCCGCCGGCCGGCGGCCCTGTCGAGGCCACGCCAGGCGCGCCGCGGCAGGCTCCCCCGAACGGGTGAAGCGAGGGAGCCGGGGTTTGCGCTCGCGACCTCCGGGGGCGCACGGGCTGAGGGGCGCAGGGGTCGCGGGCGCGGCGTCAGGCGGTCATGGCCTCGCGGACCAGCGCGGTGTCGACGAACTGCTCGAAACGGACGATCCGTCCGCCGCGCACGGTGAAGTGGTGGGCCACCCGGACGGCGAGCGGCCGGCCGGTGGCCCGGTTGACCGCGGTGTAGCGGGCCAGCACCACCACGTTCTCGCCGGCCACCACGTAGCTGTCGTCGTGCGCCGTCCATTCGTCCCAGTCGGCGGCCAGCCGCTCCATCACGCCGCTGGTGACGCCCTTCGGGGTCCGGTACGTGCCGCCCAGCGGGAAGCCGGCCATCTCCGTCCACTCGACGTCCTCGGCCAGGGTGGCTCGCAGGGCGGCCAGGTCGCCGCGGGCCGAGGCGAGGTACTGGCGGCGGACCACGTCGGCGGGGGCGTCGGACTCGGCGAACGACATCTCGGACCTCGGAATCTCGATCATCGCGGCTCAGCCCCAGACCATCTCGCCCTTGGCGACCTTCGTCCCGAGGTCGACCGCCAGTGTCATGCCGAGTCCCGGATAGCGGCGCTCCAGCGCCTCCTTGGCGGCGGCCGCGTCGACGCCCCGGCCGATCTCGGTCTCGAAGGCCCGCAGGTAGTCGCGGGTGTGCACGATCGCGGTGCGGTCCGTGGGCGCGTCGGCGGTCCGGTGGCCGGCCACCACGAACTCCGGATCCAGCGCCTCCATGCCGTCCAACAGGTCGATCCAGGCGGCCCGCTGCGCCGGGGTCGGGGTGTCGGCGGTCCACACGTGCAGGCCCTCGAAGAGCAGCACCCCGCCGAGAACGGCCCGGTGGTGGTGCTGCCAGAGGTAGTGCCGGTCCGGCAGGTGGAAGTCGGCGCCGCGCAGCTCGAACCGATGGCCCTCGAAGACGATCTCGTCGCCGTGCAGCACCTCCGGCCGCACCAGGCGGGTCGGCAGTTCCGGGCCGAGGCGCGCCCAGGCCCTGAGCTTGCCCTCGTACGACTCCTGGATGTGCTCGACGGTGGACGCCGTGGCCAGGAACCGCGCCTGCGGGAAGGCGTCCTGCACCTCCTGCGCGCCGAAGTAGAAGTCCGGGTCGCCGTGGCTGACGAACACCGTGGTCAGCCGCTTGCCGGCGGCCCGGATCCGCTCCACCAGCCGGCGCCCGTCGGAGCGGGTGAACCCGGCGTCCACCAGCAGGGCGTCGTTGGGTCCGGTCACCAGCACGGAGGTCTTGTTGAGCGAGCTGTCGGGGCTGTCGACGACCTCGAAGTCGAGTGAACTCATGCGGGGTGTCCTTCCTCGGGCCGGCCCGGCCGCCGTACACCGGGCACGCGTCCCCGCCCAGCATCGGCGACGGGAGGGCGGCCCGCACCTCGGACGGTGCCGTCGGCGACGGAGCGGCGGCGCCGGGCCGGGCCGGTCACCGGACCGCCCCGTCCCGAGCCGGTCCGGTCCGGTCACCGGCTCCGCGGGCCGGGGCGAGTCCAGAGGGTGAGGTCGCTGCTGGTGGCCACGGCCAGGGTCCGCCCCGACGGGGAGAACCCGGCGGCACGGAACGTCGACCAGGAGGAGTGGTACACGTGCCACCAGGTCTCGCCGTGCTCGCCGTCGAACGGTCCGCCGCCGGTGCACAGCAGGACCCGTTCGTTCGGCCATTCCGGGACCACGACCTCGACGTGCCAGCCGTCGTCGGTTCCGGTGTGCAGCCCGCCGCCGTGGAGGCCGGCCACCGGGACGCGGACGTCCGCGACCGGGCCGATGCCGGGACAGGCGAGGTCCGGCCCGTCCGGCTCCTCGTCCGGTGCGTACTCGCGGGCGAGCTTCTCGCCGGTCGTCGCGTCGAAGAGGCCGTGCCCGCTGCCGGAGACCACCAGGACGAGGTCGCCCCCGGTGGCCGGGTCGGTGGCGAAGCCGATGCCGAGCAGGCCGCCGACCGGGATCAGGCCGGGTCCGACCGGCTGCCAGGGCGCGGGCGGCGCCGTGACCCCCGCGTCGAGGAAGCGGTCGCGTAGCTGCTGCTGGAAGACGGTGACGGCCATGGGACGGATCATCCCACCGCCCCGGTCGGTCACCCCTGCGGGGCCAGCTTGGTCACCACCGCCGCCGCGAGCAGGGTGGCGGCCGCCAGCACGGGCCAGAGCACGCCCGGCCCGACGGCCAGCAGCGTGGTCAGCACCGCCGGGGCGAGTGCGCGGCCGACGCCCATCGACAGCTCCCAACGGGCGAGCGCCCGCCCGAGCAGCCGGGGTGGCGCGGTGGCGGCGACCAGGGCCGTTCCCGAACCGCTGTAGAGGATCTCGCCGAGCGTGAAGAGCACCGAGACGGCCGCCACGGCGGCCGCCCCCGAGGTGCCGCCGATCGCGCCCGCCGCCCAGAAGCCCAGGTAGGAGAGGGCGAGGACGGCTCCGGCGACGGCGAGCACGGCCCGCCGGGAGCGGTCGGCGAGCCGGAGCACGATCGCGAGCTGGAGCGTGATCACCAGCACGGTGTTGCCCACGAACACCCCTGCGGACCAGGCGGGGGAGGCGTGCAGGTGGAGGACCAGCAGCGCGGGCAGGGCGACCTCCAGGACGTCGAAGCAGAACGCGTAGGGGAGGTTGGCGGCGCTGAGCAGGCCGATCCGGCGCAGCGCCGGGCCGGTCGCCTGGTCGGGGCTCGGTGCGGGTGCTGGGGCCGGTGCGGGGGCCGGGGCTTGCGCGGGGGCGGTGACCCGGAGGGAGTGCACCAGCCCCGCCGCGACCAGGCACGCCGCACCCGTCACCCCGGCCAGCAGCCGGATCGCGCCCGACCCGCCGGCCACCGCGAGGGTGGCGACCAGCGCGCCCGTGCCCAGGCCCGCGTTGCGCAGCGTCCGGCCGGCGGCCAGGGCGGCGTCCCTGGTCCGCCCCTCGGTCAGCGTGCTGACCACGGCGGCGTGCGTGGTCGGCCAGGACTGGTTGCCGACGCCGAGCAGGACGGCCGAGGCCGTGAACCCGCCGAGGCCGTCCGCCCACAGCAGTGCCACCGCGCCGGCCGCCCGGACCAGCAGGGTCACCGCCGCCGGGAGGCTGCGCGCGCCGCGGTCGATCCAGCGGCCGGTCAGCGGGAGTACCAGCAGGCCCACCACCATGCCGGCGGACATCGCCAGCCCGACCGTGCCCGGGTCGAGCCGCAGCACCCCGATCCCGTAGAGGAGCAGGAACGGGCGGAGCAGACCGGCGCCGAGCGCGTCCACCAGCAGCGCGGCCGCGTAGCGGCGGCCACCGGCGGCGGTGAGCAGGGCGAGCAGGGCGGCGGGGTCGGCGAGCAGCGCGGCGGGCCTCGCCCTCGACGGGCCGGCCGGCTCCGGGACCGGCGCTTCGGCGGGCACGGCGGGCGGGTTCGACGGGCGGCCCTCGTGGGCGGCGGCGTCCTCGGGAAGGGACTTCTGCTGGAGCGGGCTCATGGCCGGTACCGTCCGCCCGCGCAGGGCCGTCGAGCACGCCGATTGACGACTCCCGTCAATCGGCGGCGGCGCCCCCGCGGCGGGCTGGCAGGATCACCCGGGTGAGCCTCAGCATCGACATCACCGCCCTGCCCGACGACCGCCTGCTCTTCACCCCCTCGCCGCTGGCCGAGCTGAGCGCGATGCTGCACGTCCTCGCCGAGCCCGCGCACCACCTCGGGCTGCACGGCTGGGCCGCGAGCACGGCCGCCTCGATCGCCCCCGAACTGTCCGAGCGACTGTCGGAGGCCGACTTCCTGTGGCGTTCCTCGCGGGCCGACTTCCTCGTCCCCGGTCTGCCGGGCGCCACCCTGACCGAGGAGCTGGACGCCGTCGACCGGCTCGACGACGAGCTGTACGTCCGGGCCGCCGTCATCACGACCTGCGGGTCGTCCCGGCTCACCGACCGGCTCGCCTCGCCGCTCACCGACCCGGCGGCGCAGGAGCGGGCCCGGGAGCTCGCGCTGGCCCGCGGCCCCCGGCAGGCCGCCTTCGCCGACCGCCTGTTCGCCGACCCGCCGGCCGTCCGGACGATGGTCCGGCGGATGCTGGAGGAGTGCCGGGAGGCGTTCTTCGCGGACTCCTGGCGGCGCGTACTGCCGGACCTCGCGGCCGATGCCCGGCACAAGACCGACGTGCTGGCCCGGCACGGCCTCGGCGAGGCGCTCGCGGCGGTGTCCCCCTCGGTCACGCTGGCGACCGGGTCGGACGGGCGGCGGCGGATCGTCGTCGACAAGCTCCAGGACAACGCCACCGGGGCCGGCACCGGGGGAGTGACGTTCGTCCCGACCGCCTTCGGGCACCCGCACCTGCTGGTGGTGCACGCGCCCGGATGGCGGCCGGTGGTGCAGTACCCGATCGCCGAGGGCGGGCTGCCCGAGCCGGTCTCGCTCGCCGTGGTGCAGCAGCGGCTGGAGGCGCTGGCCCACCCGGTCCGGCTCCGCCTCGCCCGCACGATGGCGCGCGGTCCGCACACCACGGGCGAGTTGGCGTCGGCCTGGCAGCTCAGCGCACCGGAGGTGTCGCGGCATCTGGCGGTGCTGCGCCGGGCCGGGCTGCTCACCACCCGGCGGCGCGGCCGGTACATGCTGTACCAGCTCGACCTGGCGGGCAGCGCCCGGCTGGGCTCGGACCTGCTGGAGGCGGTGCTGCGGTGACGGCGGCACTGCGGCGGTGACGGTGCTGCGGTGCGGCGCCGCTGCGGCGACGGCGCCGCGTTGCAGGGCGTGTGTGCGGACGGCGGGGCGTGCGGCGCGTGGCGCACCACCGTACGGGGCCGGCGGGCGGGAACAGGGTGCCGAGGGGCGGCGTTCGAGCGATCATGACCAGTGACGATGCGCCCGTGACCGCTGCCGAGACCGACATCCTGCGCTACGCCGCCTTCGCCACCGACCCGGGCGGGGGGAACCCGGCCGGTGTGGTGCTCGACGCCTCCGGCCTCTCCGCCGAGCGGATGCTCGCCATCGCCGCCGAGGTCGGTTACTCCGAGACGGCGTTCCTGATACCGGACGCCGCGGCCACCGCCGTCGCGGAGGGCCGGGCCGAAGCCCGATACACCGTGCGGTACTTCAGCCCGCTGCTGGAGGTGCCGTTCTGCGGTCACGCCACCGTCGCCTCCGCCGTCGCGATCGCCGACCGGTCGGGCCCCGGCCGCTACGTCTTCGCCACCCCGGCCGGCGAGGTGCCGATCGAGGTGGACAAGGGCGCGGACGGCGCGCTGCGCGCCACTCTGACCAGTGTCGAGCCGCAGGTCGAGGAGGTGAGCGAGGCGGACGTCGCCGAGGCGCTCGCCCTGCTCGGCTGGTCGGCCGACGAACTGGACGCGGCGCTGCCGCCCCGGCTCGCCTACGCCGGTGCCCGCCACCTGGTGCTGGCCGCCGCCACCCGCGACCGGCTGGCCCGGCTGGACTACGACTTCGACGGCCTCACCGCCTATATGACGGCCCGCGGGCTCACCACCCTCCAGCTGGTCTGGCGCGAGAGCGAGCACGTCTTCCACGCCCGCGACCCGTTCCCGGTCGGTGGCGTGGTGGAGGACCCGGCGACGGGCGCGGCAGCCGCGGCCTTCGGCGCCTACCTGCGCGAGCGCGGCGCGGTGACGCCACCGGCCACCCTGACGCTCCACCAGGGCGAGGACCTCGGCCGCCCGGGCGTGCTCGGCGTCGAACTCCGCGAGGGCGACCCCCGCGTCCGGGTGTCGGGTACGGCGGTGGCGATCCCGTAGCGGCTCCGGGGCGGGTGCCGGGGGCAGCGGCCCCGGCCCGGGCTCCGGTGTCGGGTTCGGTCCCGGCGTCGGGCTCAGGGGGTCTGCTCGGCCTCGTCCGTCCAGACTCCCCGGGGATGTTCGGCGACCGGGAGCCAGAGGCGCGGCTGGGCCCGGCAGCCGGTGGAGGCGGCCGCGTCCCAGGGCCATCGGCCACCCGCGTCCGGCCACACCAGCTGGACGACGGGCATCGGCACCCGCCGGTAGAAGCCGACCGCGCTGCCGAGCAGCGGGCGGTGCCAGCCGGGGTCGACCGGCCTGACCATCAGCGGATGGCTGCCGAGGACGCCGGTCAGCAGGCTGCCCTGCTCGGCCGGACCGGTTTCGCACAGCCGCGCCGCGGCCTCGTCGACCCAGCTCATCAGGTCGTGCACGCGCAGCCCGAACATGGCCACCTCCGGCAGCCGGTGGGAGTGCCAGAGGCCCACCGTGAACGCCCAGTCCGGCACGGAGCCACCGGCCACTCCGACGATGTGCCGGCCCCGCGCCCGGACGTCCGCCGCCTCCCGCGCCCAGTGCCGGGCGCGGTGGTGCTCCGGCACCTCGGCCGCGCACAGCACGCAGAAACAGTCGGGCAGGTCAGGCCGGTCGGTCATGGGTCCATTCCACCAGCCGTACCGGCCGCACGATCGGTCGGGGCCGGTCAGGGTCCTGTCGGGGTCCGGTCGCGCGCCGGTCGCGGGCCGGGCGGGGCCGGTCGAGCCGGGTGCTCCGGTCCGGCCGGCGCGGGTGTGCGGAAAACCGATTGTGTCGGCGGAGGGGGATGGGCGAACCTGCCCGGATGGGACAAGAACACGGTCGGACCGTCAGCATCCACGTCACCCATGGCGACGAGTACCTCGGTCCGGTGGGCCCGTTCGAGGTCGACGGAGCCTGGTGGTCGTCCGCCGCACCGGTGGTCGAGCGGGTGTCGGAGGAGCTGGGGGTGCCCGTGCTGGTGCTCCGGCTCGTCGAGGTGGCGGACGGCGACGGCGGCAGCGGTGGGCACGTGGTCTACCACGTCGAAGCGCTGGAGCGCCCCGCCGCCCTGGTGCCGCACCAGGCGGGTGCCCGCACCGCCGCCCTGCTCGGGCCGGCCGAGCGGCGGGCCGGCTGGGCCACCCCGTCCGGGTTGCGGGCCGCGCTCGACTGGGCGGAGCGGACGCTGCACCGGGCGGGTCGTCCGGTCGCCGGTCCGGTCGAGCAGGTCCGGACGTGGAACCTGTCCGGTCTCTTCCGCTACCGGGCGGCAACCGGCGTCGATGCCTGGCTGAAGGTGATCAACCCGGCGTTCAACGCCGGTGAGGGCGAGGTGATCGCGCTGCTCGGCAGCGTCGATCCCTCGCTGGTGCCGCCGATGCTCGGCGCCGACCCCGTCCACGGGCGGCTGCTGCTCGACCACGTCCCCGGAGAGGACTGCTGGGGCCCGTCCGCGGAGCAGGTCGCCGACGTGGTGCCGAGGCTGGTCGCCGCGCAGGCGGCGCTCGCCGCCGACGGCCGGGCGGCAGCCGCCGGCCTGCGGGACCGCACCCCGCGCACGCTGGTCGCGCAGGTGACCGAGCTGCTCGACCGTCTGGAGGCGGCGGCGGAGAAGGGCCCGGAGGGCTCGGCCGGAGCCGCCCCGAGGGCGGCCGGTGCGCCGCTGACGGCCGGTGAACTCGCCGCCGCCCGGGCGCTCGCGGCTCGGCTGCCCGCGCTGGTCGCGGACCTGGCCGCCTGCGGGCTGCCCGAGACGCTGGTGCACGGGGACTTCCACCCCGGCAACTGGCGGTCCGACGGCACCCGGGCGGTGGTCGTCGACTACGCCGACTCCTTTCTCGGACACCCGGCGCTGGACGGACTGCGCCCCCGGCAGTACGTGTCCGACGAGCGCTGGACGCAGGTCGCCGAGGTGTGGGCGCGCGCCTGGCGGGAGCACGTCCCCGGCTCGGACCCGGAGCGCGCGCTGAGGCTGGTCGAGCCGCTCTACCACCTGACCTACGCGGTGCGGTACCAGGAGTTCCTGGACCACGTCGAGATCAGTGAGCGTCCGTACCACGAGGAGGATCCGCTGAACGAGATCCGCGCCGCGCTGGCCTGTGCGGGCGCAGTTGCGGGTACGGGTGCGGACCTGGGCGCGATCACCGGCCGCGACACGGAGGGCACGGCGCAGGTCTGAGCGGCGCCCGGTGGGCCGCCGGCGCCGCCGCTCCGCGGGGTGGAGGGCGGCGCCGGCGGTCTCACACGGAGGGGGCGATCAGGCGGCCGTCGCGGGCCGAGTACAGGGCGAGCGCCTCGACCGGGCAGAAGTCGACCGCGTCGACGAGTGCCACCGTCAGCCGCTCGTCGGCCGGGCCGCCGTGGGGTGCGGCCTCCCGCACCGGGTGGGCCAGCCCGTCGGCGCCGAGCGCCAGCGAGCCGGGGGCGGCGAGGGCGCACATGCCCGAGCCGATGCAGCGGTCCCGGTCGACCCGGACCACGACCGGGTCGCCGGCAGCGTCCGGCGCGGGCCGGTCGGCGTCCGGTGTCACCAGGCGACCTGGAGCGTGTTGGGACTGCGCGTCAGCAGGCCGCGGCGCCAGTCGATGGACTCCGCCGGCCCGGTGAGCCGGAGCGAGGGCAGTCGGCGGGCCAGCCGGTGCAGGGCCAGCTCCAGCTCCATCCGGGCCAACCAGGCGCCCAGGCAGTGGTGCGGCCCGGCGCCGAAGGTGTACATCGGCGCGGTCGGCGGCGAGAACAGCTCGGTCAGCAGATCGCCGGTGAAGACCTCGGGGTCGTGGTTGGCGGCGCGCGTGTCGGCGGCGACCACGCTGCCGGCCGGGATGACCACGCCACCGATCTCCACGTCCTCGACGGCTCGCCGGAACAGGCCGGGGAGCACATCGCCGTCCCCGAGGGGAACGGCACGCAGCAGCTGCTCCGTGGCGGCGGCCGCGCTCTGCTCGTCGGAGGCGAGCCGCTGCCAGGCCTCGCGACCGTCACTCAGCAGATAGACCAGGGCGTTGCCGAGCATGGTCATGGTCGTCTCGTGCCCCGCCACCACCAGACCGATCACCAGCGACACCAGCTGCGGCTCGGTGATGGCGTCACTGTCCCGGGCCGCTTCGAGCAGGCTGCTGACCAGGTCGTCGCCGGGAGCGGCCCGGCGTTCGGCGATCAGCTCGGCACCGAAGCCGGCGAACTCGTCCATCGCCCCCCGGACCGCCGGGGCGGAGTGCGCGGTGGTGGAGAGTGCGTGGTCGCTCCAGTGGGCGAGGCGCTTGCCGTCCAGACCGTCGAGGCCCATCAGCCGGCTGATGACGGCGACCGGCAGCGGGCGGGTGTAGGCGGAGATGATGTCCGCGGGGGAGCCTTGGTCGATCAACTCGTCCAGCAGGGCCTCGACCACCGAGGCCACCCAGGGCCGCCAGCGGGCGATCGCGCGCGGCGTGAACGCCCGCTGCACCGTGCGGCGCAGGCGCTGGTGGTCGGCGCCGTCGAGGTTCAGGATGCCCTGCGGGTCGTCCAGGAGGTTCGGGGCGAGCGAGAGCGGGGGTGCGTCGGGTGCGTAGAGCGGGGCGCGGCGCAGGCGCGGATCGGCGAGCACCTGCCGCACGTCGGGGTGGCGGCTGACCAGCCAGACCGGGGTGCCGGTCGGGAGCGAGCCGAGGCGCGGCGGGCCCGGTTCGAGCCGGCGCAGGCAGTGCAGCGGCGGCAGCGGGGGCAGCGCGGTCGGGCCGGACGGCGAGGAGGGGCTGGACGGCGTGGCCGGGCGGGGCGGGCCGGGCGCGTGGGTCTCGACGGGGCTGGTCGTGACACGGGTGGCACTGTTCTCGGCGGACATCCGTACTCCAGACTCCAGGGCGGTGGGCCGCAGGGGGCGGCCCGACGGGGGGTGGATCCGGGGAGGTGCGCGGGGACGGGGCGGCGAGCGGTCGGTCCGGGGCTTTAGCGGTCACGCAGGCGGGCGGGCAGGCGGATCGGGCGGTGGCGGGCGATGCCGGGTCACCGCGAGCGGCACGGGACCGGGCGACGCCGCGCCGAGTCGAGCCGAGCCGGTCCGGGCCGATCGGGGCCGAGCCGGTCGGGGTCGGTCGGGGTCGGTCGGGTCCGGGCCGGGCAGCGGCGTGGGCGGACGGGACGGATGAGTCGGACGGGTCGTTACGACCGTACGTGGGCGCCGAGCCACAGTCAGCAACGATTCCAGCCAACGCGGGGTGGTTGGGAGGCCGATGACGGGCGCTCGGCCCTGCCCGCGCGCCCCTGCCGTCCGGCGGCGGTGAGCGGGATCACCGGGACGGTTCGCCGGGCGGGCCCAACTTCCCCCCGGAGACGAGCGGGCGACGGCTCAGCCCGGACGATACGCTTCGTGGGCAAGTCGTTTGACGCAGGTCACGCCGGTGCAGAGCCGCACCGGCCGACGGAGGTGGAATCGGATGGCCCAGCAGGTGAAGGCAGTCATCGCGCGTGCCAAGGGCGCGCCCGTGGAGGTGACGACGATCGTCGTACCCGACCCCGGGCCGGGCGAGGCGGTGGTGCGGATCCAGGCCTGCGGCGTGTGCCACACGGACCTCCACTACCGGGAGGGCGGTATCAACGACGACTTCCCGTTCCTGCTGGGCCACGAGGCCGCGGGCATCGTGGAGTCGGTGGGCGAGGGCGTGACCGAGGTCGCCCCCGGTGACTTCGTCGTCCTCAACTGGCGTGCGGTCTGCGGCCAGTGTCGCGCCTGCAAGCGCGGGCGCCCGCAGTACTGCTTCGACACGCACAACGCCAAGCAGAAGATGACGCTGCTGGACGGCACCGAGCTGTCGCCGGCCCTGGGCATCGGCGCGTTCGCGGAGAAGACCCTGGTCGCGGCCGGCCAGTGCACCAAGGTCGACCCGGCGGCCGAGCCGGCCGTCGCCGGCCTGCTGGGCTGCGGTGTGATGGCGGGCATCGGTGCCGCGATCAACACCGGCAACGTCGGCCGGGGCGACTCCGTCGCGGTGATCGGCTGTGGCGGCGTCGGCGGCGCGGCCGTGCTCGGCTCGCGGCTGGCCGGTGCGGCGAAGATCATCGCGGTGGACATCGACGACCGCAAGCTCGCCACCGCGCGGAAGCTCGGCGCCACCCACACCGTCAACTCCCGCACCACCGACCCGGTCGAGGCGATCCGTGAGCTGACCGGCGGCAACGGCGCGGACGTCGTGGTCGAGGCGGTCGGCCGCCCGGAGACGTACAAGCAGGCGTTCTACGCACGTGACCTGGCCGGCACGGTCGTGCTGGTCGGTGTCCCGACGCCGGAGATGACGCTGGAGCTGCCGCTGCTGGACGTGTTCGGCCGCGGTGGCGCGCTGAAGTCGTCCTGGTACGGCGACTGCCTGCCCTCGCGGGACTTCCCGATGCTGATCGACCTCTACCTCCAGGGCCGCCTGGACCTCGGCGCTTTCGTCACCGAGACCATCGAACTCGACCACGTGGAGCAGGCGTTCGCGCGGATGCACGAGGGCGACGTGCTCCGTTCGGTGGTGATCCTGTGAGCGGCGCCCGGATCGACCGGCTGGTCACCGCCGGCACCTTCGACCTCGACGGCGGCAGCTGGGAGGTGGAGAACAACGTGTGGATCGTCGGTGACGACGACGAGGCCGTGGTGATCGACGCGGCCCATGACGCCGAGGCGATCGAGGCGGCCCTCGGCGGGCGCCGCCTGCTGGCGATCGTCTCCACCCATGCGCACAACGACCACATCGACGCGGCCCCGGCCCTGGCGGACCGCACCGGCGCACCGATCCTGCTGCACCCGGACGACCTGCCGCTCTGGAAGCTCACCCACCCCGACCGCCTGCCGGACGGCGAACTCGCCGACGGCCTGCGGATCGAGGTGGCGGGCACCACGCTGACGGTGCTGCACACTCCCGGCCACGCGCCCGGCGCGGTCTGCCTCCACGCGCCCGGGCTCGGTACGGTCTTCACCGGTGACACGCTCTTCCAGGGTGGCCCCGGTGCCACCGGCCGGTCGTTCTCGCACTTCCCGACCATCATCGACTCGATCCGTGACCGCCTCCTCTCCCTCCCCCCGGAGACGGTGGTCCGCACCGGCCACGGCGACCCGACCACGATCGGCGCCGAGGCCCCCGCGCTCTCCGACTGGATCGCCCGGGGGCACTGATCCCCGGCGGTCCCGGCTCCTGCCGGCGACCGGTACGACGCCCGGCCCGGTGCCCACGCACCGGGCCGGGCGTCGTACGATCGCGGGCATGGCCCATGATCCGCGCGAGCTCGACGAAGCCTTCCTCACCTTCTGGCGGGAGCGGCACATCTCCACGCTGACCACGCGGCGGCCGGACGGCTCGCCGCACGTGGTGCCGGTGGGTGTGACGTACCAGCCGGAGACGGGGACGGCGCGGGTGATCAGCAGCCGGACCAGCCGCAAGGTGCGCAACGTGCTGGCGGCCGGGGCCGAGGGGATGCGGGTGGCGGTCTGCCAGGTGGACGGCGCGCGCTGGTCGACGCTGGAGGGCTTGGCCGTGGTGCGGGACGAGCCGGACGCGGTGGCCGACGCCGTCCGGCGCTACACCGAGCGGTATCGCGAGCCCCGGGTGAACCCGGACCGCGTGGTCGTCGAGATCGCCGTGGACCGGGTGCTCGGCCGGGCGTAGTCGCCGCCATCGTGCCGGCGGGGCGGTTGCCGGGGGGACGGCTCGTCCTGGTGCTCGTGGGGCCGCCGTGGTGCGGGTGTTTATCGGTCGTTGATCGCCGGCGCCTAGCGTCGGGGGCATGAACGAGGGAACGGTCGAGGAGCAGAGCGGGCGGGCTCAGCCCGAGGGGCGGATGACGGAGCAGGACGCGGAGCGGTTCCGGCTGCTGCTGGCCCGCCTGGGGGACTCGCTGACGGCGGACCGCCGGGCGGCCGCCGAGGCGGGGTCCGATGTATGAGGCCGAGTCGGTGGCGGTCGGTGCCGCCGGCTGCGGGACGGTCGCCGTGCTGCCGCTCTGGCAGCGCGGGCCGGTGACGGGCTCGGTCCCAGGGCCGAAATCCGGGACGGTACCCGGCCCGGTGTCGGTGTCGGTGCCGGACCAGGCAGGACCGGTCCAGGCGGGGGAGCGGGCCTGAGAGAGGGTCTCGGCGCGGCCGCCGGCTCGGATGCGGGCTACTTCACGAAGCGCACCTACGGGTGGTTCGCCGAGGGGCGGTTCAGTTCCGGGCTCGGGCGGCCGAGCAGGTGCCGGTCGAAGAAGGCGCCCAGATACGTCCGGGAGGCGGCGAGCGCGTGCTCGCCGCTGAGGCTGCCGTACTGCTCGTGGGCGGTCTCCGGTGGGACCTGGTCGCGCACCCCGAAGGCGTCCAGCAGCCAGGGCATGTCACAGAAGGACAGGTGACCGCCCTCGGGCAGGTCCAGCCAGCGCTTCCAGCCCGTCAGATGCTTCCAGCCCTCCTCCCAGTTGGCCGCCGGCCCGTGGGCGTCGCTGCTGCGCCGGGTGCTGAGCAGGAGCACCGGGCCGGTGAGGCCGTCGGCGGGCAGGGGGGCGAAGAAGTCGCCGTCCAGGTTGGCGGCGGCGCGAACGCGGCCGTCCTCCCGCATCGCCTCGACCGCGCTCGCCCCGCCGAGTGAGTGGCCGGCCGCGCCGATCCGGGACGGGTCGATCCGGAGGCCGTGCACCGGCCCGGTGCCGGGGGCGGTCAGCCGGTCGAGCAGGGTACGGATGTCCTTCGCCCGGCTGAGGGTCACCTCGGTGCCCAACCGCTCGTCCACCCGGTCGCAGATCAGGCACGCCTCCACCCGGCCGTCGGGGAACTGCACGGCCGTCTCGTAGGTGTGGTCGAGGGCCGCCACTGCGTAGCCGCGAGCCGCGAGGTCCTCGGCCAGGGCGGTGAGCGAGGTGCGGCTGTAGCCGAAGCCGGGGGAGAGCACGATCAGCGGGTGCCGCCCGGGGGCGGGCGTCGCACCGGCCGCCGCCCCGGTGCGCACGGCGGCGAGGTCCGGACCGCCGAACAGCGCGGTGGACAGCTCCGCGGACATGTACGGCGCCCGCGCGCCGTGGTCAGAAGCCCCTCGTCGGCGAGGAGTTCCCCCGGACCCCCAGGCCCCCGGACCCCCGGGCCCCGGCGTGCTCAGCAGTCGCAGCCGCAGTCGCACCCGTCGCATCCGCATCCGTCGCAGCAGCCGCCGTCGCCGCAGCACTGGCAGCAGTCAGCGCAGTCGCCGCAGTCGCAGTCCTGGCGGGCGCACCACCCCTCCTTGCGCTCGCGCGAGAACGGGTCGTCGTGCGAGCAGCACATCAGCTGGCAGGTGCAGGCCATCAGGGCCCAGACCGCGCAGCCGGCCAGCAGGTTGCGGCGGTGCGGAGGTCGGCCGCCGGGCGGGGTGAAGCCGGGGCCCTGCGGCACCCAGGGCGGAATCGGCGCGCCCGGCCCGGTCGGCGGTGCCTGGCCCGGATCCTGCCGGGGCGGCGACTGGTACGGGTTGGAGCCGAGCGGACGGGGTCCGGCCCCTTCCGGTCCGGCGGTCCCGGGCCCGGCCGGCCCGTGCGGCCCGTGCTGCTCGGCGGCGGGCGCCGTGCGGGTGCGGCAGGAGGCGGAGTGCGCGGCCGGGCCGAAGACGCGCTCCACGGCCCGTTCGGTCTCGTGCGCGAGCAGGACGTGCACCAGCGTCCGGTCCGTCAGCTCCACCTCGCGCAGCGCGAGCCGGATGCCGTGAACGGCGTCCCGGCTGAGGCGTTCGGCCTCGGTCCGGTCGGTGCCGGTCGCCGTGAGCGGGTTCCAGGCGCCGCTCGCGGCGTCCTCGGCCTGGTCCTCGGCGGCGTCCAGCAGGTGGGCGAGGCGGCCGAACAGCCGCCCCGCCTCCGCCAGTGGTGCGGCGTTGCCGGGCCGGCCGGCCAGCACCGCGGTGTGCGCGAACGCCGCCGAGGTGGCGCTCTCGGTGGGTTCCGTGACCAGCAGGACGGAGCCGCCCGGGAGCAGCCCGCGTTCCAACTCGCCCTGGCGGGAGGCGGCGTCGAGGAGCACGGCGGTGTCGAAGCCGACCGCCGAGGCGCCGCCCGCGCTCTTGCGGTCCCAGCGCCTGGTGACCGCGCGGGCCCCGGCGGCGACCGGCCGCCGGGCGAACACGCCGTCCCGGTCCTCGACGTGGTCGCGGATCTTCACCGAGGCGAGCGCCAGTGAGACGGCGGCCGCGAGGCGGGCGCCCTCGCCCTTGGCGACCGAGGCGGTGCGCATCCCGCGCAGCGGGCACGGCCCGGCCGTGCGGCGCCAGGAGGCGTCGTCCTTCGCGCTCTGCGCCTCGACCAGGACCGAGATGATCAGGCCGTCGTAGTTGGTGGCCGTCCGGGCCAGCTGGCCGTGGTCGTCCCGCAGCGCCAGGCAGAGCCCGCACAGGTGGGCCATCCACGAGGCCTGCAACCGTTCCGAGAGCCGGTGCCGACAGGGCCTGATGATGCCGAACATGATCCCCCTCGCTGCGGGGGCCAGCGTCGGCCCCCGGTCGCGGACATCATATGACCAGCAGTTCACCGCTCCGGAAGGGTCGTGAAGCAGCGGGAACCACCGGTGCTGTGAACGACGCCGGGGCCCGGGCCGGGTCAGCCGGTGAGGACGCCGGAGAGCTCGGTGGCCGCGGTGGTGTTCTTCGCCGGGGGAGGCGTCACCTTCACCGGCTTGCCCAGCTCGGTGAAGGACACCGTGGTGACGGATCGGATCGGATCCATGTCCAGGACCAGCCGGACCTTCGTCGCCCGGCCCTGGGGGTCGACCCACACGTCGGCGGCTATCTGCAGGCCGGCGCCGCTCAGGTTCCGGTACGTCTCCAGCTTGCTGCGCACCTCCGGAACCAGGCGCAGGGTGACGGCGTCGTCGGCCAGGACCCCGCTGTAGCGCACGGCACGGACCCCGTCCACCTCCTCTTCACCGGCGCGGGTGACCCGGGTCAGGGTGGAGACCTGCTGGAGGACGTGCTCGGGGTCGTTGACCGGCGACCGGAGAAGAGCGTGCGCGACGGTCCGCTCCCGGTCGATGGCCGCCCAGGACCCTGCGGGTACCCCGGCCGAGCCGCGCACGTACACCTGGCCGTCGGCGAAGATCTCGTCGACGTGGCTGATCGCACCGCCGGGGAGGTCGATTTCGAGCTGCCCCCGGTCCGCCGCCAGGTCGAAGTCCCCTGCCACCGACAGGTTGTACGTCGTCTCCCCGTCGCCGAGCATCACGGTCTGGCTCACCCGGGCGCTGGTGCGGCCCGTCGCGGCCGCGGCCTCGCGCACGGCGGTGGCGTGTTCGGCGGCCGACGCCGTCGACGCTGTTGCCGTAGGAGTAGGCGTATGAGTCGTCGCCGTGGTCGGGGCGCCCGACGTCGTCGTGGCGGTCGGTGCCGCCGACGCGCCGGACGCCGCCGGGCTGCTCGCCGACGGCCCGGCGGCGGTCTCGGCCGCGCTCTCGGCCGTGGTGGACGAGCACCCTGCGGCGCACAGCAGCGCGAGCACGGTGACGACGAGACCTGTGGAACGACGCACTTCTTCCCCTGACACGACGATGCGGTGACGATGGCCGGGCCCGCCGCGCATGCGGCATCCCCCCGTCGAGGTGCGTGTTTCGCACGCGCCCCCGGCACACCGACCCTATCCGGCCAGGTCAGGAGGGTCCGGGCGGGGTGGGCGCGTGCGATCCGATCGCGGTCGGCCGGGGGCGGCCGAGGGCTTCCACGGGCGCGGCGGGGGTGTCCCCGGCCGAGTCCGCGCGGAGCGGGTCGGAGCGGGCCGGCCGGCCCGGAGACGTGCTCCCATATCCGGGATAGCATCGCGAATATGGGAATCGATACGGCCGCCGACGAGCGGCTGGCCATCCGGCTGGCCGAGCTCCGCGTCGAACGCGGGTGGACGCTGGAGGAGTTGGCGGGGCGGGCGGAGGTGAGCCGGTCCACGCTGTCGCGGGTCGAGCGGGCGGAGGTCAGCCCGACGGCCGCCCTGCTCGGTCGGCTCTGCGCCGTCTACGGACGCACGATGTCGCGCCTGCTCGCCGAGGTGGAGTCGGCCCCCGCCCGGCTGGTCCGGGCCGGGGAGCAGCGGATCTGGCGGGACGAGGCCACCGGCTTCGTTCGGCGTTCGGTGTCTCCGCCGGACGGCTCGTTGCGGGCCGAGATCGTCGAGGGGCGGCTGCCGGCGGGGGCCGACATCGCCTACGACCGGCCGTCCGTCCCCGGCCTGGAGCACCATCTCTGGCTGCTGGAGGGCCGGTTGGAGCTGACCGTCGACGGCGAGCCGCAGCAGCTCGCGGCCGGTGACTGTCTGCGGTTCGTCGCCGACCGCACCCGCTTCCGCAGCCCCGGACCCGAGGTCGCCCGGTACGTGCTGGTGGTGGTCGAGCCGTGAAGACGCCGACAGGTCCGGCGGCGCCCCGGGAGCGGTTCGACGCCGCCGGGCGCCGCGTGCTGTTGGTCTGCGTCGCGGGCGGGTTCACCACCCTGATCGACCAGTCCGTCCTCAACACCTCGATACCGGCCCTGCGGGAGAGCCTGCACGCCCAGCCCGCCCATCTCCAGTGGATCGTGGCCGGCTACTCGCTCGCCTTCGGTCTGGCCCTGGTCCCGGGCGGGCGGCTCGGGGACGTCTGGGGCCGCAAGTGGTTCTTCGTCACCGGACTGGCCGTGTTCACGGCCGTCAGCCTGCTCTCCGCGACCGCCACCGAGCCCTGGATGCTGGTGGCCGCCCGGCTGCTCCAGGGCGCCGGGGCCGGGCTGGTCAACTCCCAGATGATCGGCACCATCCAGGACGTGTTCGACGGGCAACTGCGGGCCCGGGCCCTCGGGATGTACGCCGTCACGGGCGGTCTGGCCTTCGCGCTCGGCCCGCCGGTCGGCGGCGCGGTGCTGGCCGCCGTCGGACCGGAGCACGGCTGGCGGCTGACCTTCCTCCTCAACGTGCCGTTCGGGCTGGCCACCGTCGTCCTGGCGGTCCGCTGCCTGCCCCGCCCGCGCCCCAGCGCGCGCAACGCCGACCTCGACCTGGTCGGCCTGCTGCTGGTCGCCGCGCTGACGCTGGTGCTGATGCTGCCGTTCGTGCAGCCACCCGCCTGGACCGGCTGGCTGGCCTTCGCGGCCGGCGCGGCCGTGCTGCTCGGCGCGCTGGTCCGGTGGCAGCGCCGCTACGCCCGGGCCGGCGGCCACCCGTTGATCCACCCGGCGCTCACCCGGTCCGCGCCGTACGCACTCGGTACGGCGGTGGCGATGGCCCAGTTCGGTTCGGTCGTGGCGGCCGGACTGGTGCTGGCGATGTTCCTGCAGGACGGGCTCGGCCTCTCCCCGATGGGTGCGGCGCTGGTCGCGCTGCCCTCGGCGGTCTCGATGGGGGTCGCCTCGGCGCTCGCCTGGCGGGTGGTGCGGCGCTTCGGCCGGCGGACCGTCACCGCGGGCATGACGGTCTCGGCGCTGGTGATGCTCACCGGCGGGCTGGTCGTGCGGTGGGGATCCACCGGCGCGCTGCCGTGGTTGCTGGCGGCGCTGCAACTGCTCGGCGGTGCCGCCGCCGGGGTGATGGGCGCCACCAACCAGGCGTACGTGCTGCGTCATGCGCCCGCCGAGGCGGCCGGGGTGAGCGGGGCGATTCTGCAGATGGCGCAGCGGATCGCGGCGGCGGTCTGCGTGTCGGCGCTGTCCGGTCTCTATCTGCGGGCCACCGGCGGTGGCGGCGGCCACCGGGCCGCGTACACGTATGCCAGCGCCGTCTGTGCGGCGGTGGCCGCCCTGGCGGTGCTGGCCTCGGTGTTGGCGAGCCGGGCGGCGGCGCGGGAGGGCGACGGGCCGGTGGCGGTCTCGTTGCCTGCTCGGGCGGCGGACGCCGACCAGCCGGGTCGGCCGGGTCGGCCGGGTCGGCCGGGTCGGCCGGGTCCGTCAGGTCAGGCCGGTCAGGCCGGTCAGGTCGGTCAGGCCGGGGACGTGCGGGCGCGGCGGTAGCGGCGGTAGCGCGGAGCACGCGGCCGGCGACGGGCCGGCCGGATTGAGCGGTGGGCGAACGGGCGGACGGTGGACGGGGCGCGCCGCGTACGGTGATCGGTATGACTGATCATCGGACCGTTGAACTGCCGGAGGTCACCCTGGCCTACCGGGAGTACGGCACGCCGGGCGCCCCGCCGCTGGTCCTGCTGCACGCGCTCGGTGAGCGGGCCACCGACTGGGACGGCGTCCTGCCGGACCTCGCCCCGCACCATCACGTCCTCGCACTCGACCTGCGCGGCCACGGGGACAGCGGGCGGCCCGGCCGGTACGGTCTCCACGCCATGCGGGACGACGTGGTCGGCTTCCTGGACGCGCTCGGGCTGGACCGGGTCGATGTCGTCGGTCACTCGATGGGCGGCGTGGTGGCGTACCTGCTGGCACAGGAACACCCCGAGCGGGTCGGCCGGCTGGTGCTGGAGGACGTCCCCGCGCCCTTCCCGCGTCCGGCGACCCCGGTGGCCGCGGCGCCCGCCGAGCCGGTGAGCTTCGACTGGGCGGCGGTGGAGGCGGTGAAGGGGCAGATCGACACCCCCGAGCCGGTCTGGCTGGAGCGGCTGGCCGCGATCGCCGCGCCCACGCTGGTGGTGGCCGGCGGCGGGGCGAGCCACGTCCCCCAGGATCGGATCGCCGAGCTGGCCGAGCGGATCCCCGACTGCCGGGTGGTCACCATCGAGGCCGGTCACCTCGTGCACCACGCCCGGCCGGCGGAGTTCGTCGCGGTGGTCGCGCCGTTCCTGGACCCCGCCGACCGGGCCGGCCGGTCCCCGGGCTAGCCGACTCGGCTCCCGACCGACTCCCGACCCCGACCGGTCACGCCCCGCCGGGGTCGGACGCCGGGGTCGGAGGCCGACTCGGAGGCGGGATCAGACGCCGTGCTCGGCCGCGAGCCGGCCCGCCCGGACGGCCGTGACCAGGTCGGCGTGGTCCGCCTCGGTCCGGTCCGCGTACGCCACCGCGAAGGCGGCGACCGCCTCGTCCAGCGCCTCGTTCTTGCCGCAGTAGCCGCTGATCAGGCCCGGGTCGGCGGTGTGCGCGTGGGCCCGGGCGAGCAGGGCGCCGGTGATCCGGGCGTAGTCGTCGAGCTGTCCGGGCAGCAGCGCCGCCGGGTCCACGCTGCCCTTGCGGTTGCGGAACTGCCGTACCTGGTAAGGCAGTCCGTCCACCGTGGTCCAGCCGAGCAGGGTGTCGCTGACCACCTGCATGCGCTTCTGGCCGAGGACCACCCGGCGGCCCTCGTGGCCGTCCGGCACGGTCACCGGGTAGCCCGCGCGGGCCAGGTGCGGCAGCAGCACCGAGGGGCGCGCCTCCTTCACCTGGAGCACCAGCGGCTGCTCGCGGTGGTCGGTCAGCAGGACGACGTACGAGCGGGTGCCGACGCTGCCGGTGCCCACCACCCGGAACGCGACGTCCTGCACCTGGTAGCGGGCGAGCAGCGGGTGCAGCTCCGCCGGCACGGTGGCGACGTAGGCGCCGAGCGCGGTGGCCACCGCGGCGGCGGTCGCGTCCGGGACCTCGCTGAGCACCGGGGGCGCCGCGGTGAACCGCAGCCCGCCGTCCGCCGCGCGGACGGTGGACTTGGCGGCGAACCTGGCGCTGGTGTTGCCCAGTGCCTTGGCGCCGACTTTCTGCAGGGCCTCGGCCAGGTCGTGCGCCTGCGCGAACGAGACCAACTGGTCGTCGGCGACGGCGTTCCAGGCGTCCAGGACGGGCAGCTTGGCCAGCGTGCGCATGGTGCGGCGGTACGAGCCGGCGGCGTCGAACGCGGCCTGGCGCGCGGTGGTCTCGTCGGCTCCGACCTCGCGGCCGGCCAGCACCAGGCTGGCGGCGAGCCGCTTGAGGTCCCACTCCCACGGGCCGGGCACCGTCTCGTCGAAGTCGTTGATGTCCATCACGAGTTGGCCGCGGGCGTCGCCGTACAGGCCGAAGTTGGCGGCGTGCGCGTCGCCGCAGAGCTGGGCGGTGATCCCGGCGGTGGGCGTGCCGGCGAGGTCGGCGGCCATCAGGCCGGCCGAGCCGCGCAGGAAGGCGAACGGGGTGGCCGCCATCCGGCCCAGCCGGATCGGGACCAGCTCGGTGAGCCGGCCGGCGTTGGACGCCTCGATCGCCTCGATGGCGGTCGGTCGGTCGGCGGGGGTGGGGAACTCGGCGTGCCGCTCGCGCGGGATGCGCTCGCGCAGGGCCTTACCGCGCTCGCGGGAGCGACCGTCGTGGCGCGGCGCGAATCCGTCGACGGTGAACCGCCGTCCCCGGTCGGCCGCTTCCGCCCGTGTCCCGGACTCCTCCACCGCTTCGGTGAGCTGCGTCATCGTGCCCCGCCCCGTCCCTCTGTCGTTGCCGCCCGCGACCTGCGCGGATCCGGCCCTTCGGCGGGCCGGGGAGCAGGTTACCGGGCCGCTCGGACAGCCCGTCGACAGGGAGGGACGTGCGACGGGGGGTGGCGGTTGCGGACGGGAGCCGGCGGATCCGGACGCGGTACGGCGGGCGCACCTCGCCGTCCGTCACCGCGACGGCGCTCCGTCGGGCGTCCGCCGCCCACGCACCGCGGCAATGGCGGGCCCGGTCAGGGGCGGTAAGGCTGTGGACAGCTCGTCCCGTCCCTGCTGCCCCCTCCCTTCATCCCGTTCCCCCTGTCGCGGAGCGGCGGACCACGATCCGGAAGCCGAGGTCCCAGTAGGCGTTGCACGGCGGGTCGTCGAGCCGGAAGCTGACATGAGTGGCCATCGGCTCCCGGCTGTACCAGGAACCGCCCCGCACCCCGCGCTTCTCCAGACCTCCCGGGGCGTCGCGTTCGCCGGGGTCGCTCCAGAGCAGTGAGCGGCTGGTGACCCACTCCCAGACGTTGCCGCCGAGGTCCTCGGGGCCCGGCGGGGTACCACCGTCGGCGGCCGGGGCGAAGAAACCGACCGGTATCGCGCCGAAGTTGACGATTCGGCTGTCACCGGGATCGGTGAAGTCCCGGACCAGACAGCGATCGGGGTCGAACCGCCCGCCCCAGGGGTAGTCGAGCCGAGGGCCGGCCCAGGAGCGGCCCGCGGCCCACTCCCACTCGATCTCGGTGGGGATCGCCACGGTGTCCCGCTCGCCGATCCGCCCCTGCTCGCGCAGCCGGTGCTGCAGCCAGGCGCAGTAGGCCTGTGCCTCCCACAGGTTGACGCCGACCACCGGTGCGGTGGGCAGGTTGAAGCGGGCGTCGCGCCAGTACAGCGGCAGACTGCGGGCCATGGTCCGGCGGGCGATCCGGGCCGAGGTGTGCTGGGCGTAGGTGGCGAACTCGGGCTCGCCGAACTCCTTGACGAAGTTGAGGTCCTTCTGCTGCTCCCAGAGCTCCACCAGCTCCCCGAGGAAGCCCTCGTCACCGGCCCGCCAGCGAGCGGCCTCGTCGCTCTGCCACCAGGCGGGCCGCTCGTAGCCGCCGTCCGCCACGAAGGCCTGATACTCCAGGTTGGTCACCGGGTACCGGCCGATCTCGAACTCCCTCACCTGGACCGGCCGGGGCGGGTTCGACGGCACCCGCTTGGGGTCGTGCATGGCCAGCGGGCGGTCGGTGCCGACCCGGCCCCGGCCGCCCGGTACCACCACCAGTTGCCCGAGCGTTCCGAACGGATCGTCTCCTTCGGCGAACCGGGGGTCGCCCAGCCGGCTGACCGCGCAGAGCGCCCGCATCCGGGTCGCCCGGCTCAGCCGGCGGTCCGCGGCCAGCCGGGCCGCCACCTCGACCGCGAACGGCCACAGGCCGGTGAACTCGGCGTCCTCCGCTTCCGGCAGCGGACAGTCCGCCAGCGCGGACTCCAGCCCGTAGCGCCGGACCGCGGCGGTGCCCAGTTCCGCCAGCATCTCCGCCGCCAGACAGGCGCCCACCGCGCTGCGCTCCAGTTCCGCGCCCGCGCCCGCGGCACCGGCGCCGCGCAGCAGCCGGCGCACCAGGATCAGCAGGTCGGCGAGCCCTTCCCGGGACATCTGGGCGATGCCGGCGGTGAACAGGAAGACGTGCCGCCAGGCCGGGTCGAGAGCCAGGTCGAGCCGGTCGCGCGGGCTGACGTAGCCGGCCAGGTGGCGAGCCGCCAGGTACTCCTGGAAGCTCAGGTGGGCGAACTCGTACCAGCCCGCCTCCCGCTCCTGGAGCAGGCCGGCGGCGGTCTTGCCGGCCAGTCGGTCCAGATAGGCCGCGGTCGTCGCGGCCTCCTCCTCGGCGTCCGCGTCGTCCAGGACGGCGAGCGCCGCCATCTGCTCGGTGACGAACCCGCGCAGCGCGCCGCGCGCGATGGTCCGGCGGCTCCAGCCGGGCAGCGGCGGCCGGGTGCCCGCACTGAGCATGCTGAAGGCGAGCGCTCCGGCCAGCGCCAGCAGCACGTCCGGCTCCAGCGCGGGGGAGTGCTGGTCGCCGCCGGCGCCGTATCGCCACTCGGGTCGCAGCAGTAGGTAGTCGACGGCCTGGTCCAGCAGGGTGACCTGGCCGGGCGGCGTGTGCCGGGGGCGGGACTCGACCACGCAGAGCACCGCCGCCAGGAGCGGGCTGGCCGCGACGTCCCGCAGTTCGGCGTGCGAGTCGAGCAGCGAGCGGGTAGCCGACAGGCGGGCCTGGGTCCAGCCGCGCCGTCCGCGTCCGGCGTGCTGGTGCCAGTTCTCGATGTAGTGGTCCAGCCGGTCCTCGCTGAACCCGACGAGTTCCAGCACCGGCAGTCGGTCCAGCCGGCGCAGCGGCCGGTCGGCCGCGTAGTCGGCGACCCGGCAGGTCAGGGTGACCCGGTTGGGTGAGGCCAGGATGCCGGCGGTCAGCCGGGAGCGCAGGTCGGGCAGCCGGGCCTCGTCGACCTCGTCCAGGCCGTCGATGAAGAACCACAGGTGCCCGCGGACCTCGGCCTCGCTCAGCCGCTCGCGCAGCTCCGCGTTGTGCACCAGCCCCGCCCGGGCGAGCAGTTCCTCGAACGAACGCCAGACCCCGGCGTGGTTGAGCGTGTGTGCGGCGAGCCGGATCGGAATCCAGCCCCGGCTGTTCATCTTCGCCTCCAGCGCCTGCTTGTAGGCGAGGCGGCGGCAGAGCGTGGTCTTGCCGTATCCCGGACGGCCCGTCAGGACGGTCTTGCGGAACACCGCCATGTTCAGCGCGGCGTCGACCGGGAGGCTGTCCAGCCGGCCCAGGAGGATGCGCTCCTGTGGCGAGGCGGCGGCCAGCGCGTCGCCCGGGTCGGTGAGCACCGTGTCCTGCGGGATCCACACGTCCTGGAGCGGCAGCCTGTGATCGAAGCGGAAGCCGTGCGGATTTCCGAACACCAGGTGCTCGGTCTCCGCCATCACCTCGCTCAGGTACTCCGAAACCACCCGGGACATCTCCAGGACCGGGCGCTCCAGCCCCGGGGGCTCGAAGCCCAACCCGTCACCCGCCATCTCCCACCCCCACTCCTCGCCGGCCCCGGCCGGGCGCCACCGGCGCCGGGCCGGACGCCAGCACCTGATCCCCGAGCCGGATCTCCGCGATCCGCTCCAGGCCTCCCGCCGCCGCCCGGCGCCAGCACAGCCCGGCCGCGTCGACGAACTCCAGCTCGCTCACCGGGTGCAGGAGGGCCCCCGGCGCCAGCCCCGCCGGACGCTGGGTGAGTCCGGGCAGGATCGGCAGCAGCCGGGTCACGTCCAGGGTGGTCACCACCTGCGGTGACGCGCCGTCCCGGACCGTCAGCACCCAGACCCCGATCGGGGTGGGTGTCATGTTGTTCAGGTAGACGTACCAGCCGCCCTCCCCGCCCCCCTCGTCCCGGTACGCGACCCACGCGTAGACCTGGGTGCGCACGTGCACCTCCTGGCGCCGGATGTCGTCCAGCCGGTCCAGCCGCAACCGGCGGGACTGCGCCAGCGCCACCCAGACCGCGGCGAACGAGCCGATGCTCTGAGCCCAGCCGCCCAGGTCACCGAGCTGGATCCGACCGCGCGTCAATGCGGCTGCCGAGTCGGCCAGTTCGCCCCAGCGCGGGGCCAGCAGCAGCAGGACGACCGCCAGCAGCACCACCCGTAGCGCCGCCGACCGCCAGACGGCGGCAGCCCTCTGCCGCCACCGGCCGGAGCTCTCCTCCGTCACCACGTCTCCCCCCTCGGGCCGGCCCCGGCGGACCCGCCCCCGTGTACGGCGGCCTTGCTAGCCGACCGTCACCGCGTACGGTGGTTCGTCCCCCCGGGCCACGGAGAGCAGGTTCTCCGCCGCCATGTCGGCCATCCGCCGGATCGCCTGGGTGCTCAGGTAGGCGCAGTGCGGCGTGACCAGCAGCCGGTCCGGCACGAACTCCAGCAGCCCGTACGGGTCTTCGGCCGGAGCCGGGGTCGGTTCGGTGTAGTAGCCGTCGATCGACGCGCCGGCGATCCAGCCCTCGGCCAGCGCGGCGCGCAGCGCCGCCGGGTCGACCAGGGCGGCGCGGGCCGCGTTGACCAGGAAGCCGTCGGAGCCGAGCGCGGTCAGCTGTTCCGCACCGATCACCCCGTCGTTGACCCCGGGCTCGTAGGCGAAGTTCACCGACACCACGTCGGCGGCCTCGAACAGCTCGTCCAGCGAGGAGACCGCGGTATAGGGCAGTTCGTCCAACTCCGGGCGGTGGGTACGGTTCCAGTACAGCACCTCCATCCCGAACGCGGCGTGCGCCATCCGGGCCACCTCGCGGCCGATGTGCCCCATCCCGGCCACCCCGAGCCGGGCACCGACCAGCGACGGGGTCGCGTCCTCGCTCCACACCCCGGCCCGCACGCCCGCCACCCGGCGGGTCACCCCGCGAACCAGATCGAGCATCTGGGCGATGGTGAACTCCGCGACAGCCACCGCGTTGGCATGCGGGGTATAGCTGAACCGGGTCCGCGAGCCGCCCTGCGGCAGCTCGATGAAGGAACTGAAGCCGGTACCCATGAAACAGACCACCGCGAGGTCCGGCAGCTGCTCCCAGGCGCGCTTGGACATCTGCTCGGACCCGCCCAGCACGTAGCCCCAGGCGCCGTGCAGCGCCCGGATCACGCTGTCCTCGTCCAGGTCACCGGGGAGCGACTCCACGGTGAACCCGCCGGCCTCCAACTCCCGTACCACCTGCTCCGGGAAGGTCGCCCCCGTGACAACCACCCTGCGACTCTCCATGCCCGGCTCCTCGGCTCGCTGATCTCTCAGCATGGTCTACCCCTGGTGGTGCCTCGCCTACCACGGAAGCGCGGGGGCGGCCGGGCGTCCTGCTGGGAGTGGCCGCGTCCACGTCGGAGTCGGCGGAGGGCTCGTCCGGGGCCCCGGGGCCTTCAGCGGATCATCCGCGGCCATGGAGGTCGTGCGCGCGCGGGGACGATCACACCCCCGTCGCACCCGGGGGCGCAGGCCGCCTCCGTGGACGGGTCGCCTACGCTGGCCGGTGTGGACGATCTTCGGGGGAGTGGCCGCAGGCGGGTGGCGGCCGGGGTGGTGGCGGTGCTGACGGTGGGCGCCGGGCTCGGGGTGCGGGCGGTGGCGGGTGGCGACGTCGCCAAGTACGCGGGTGACGCGCTGTACACCGTGCTGGTGTACGCCCTGGTGCTGTTCGTCGCCCCGCGGCTGCGCCCGGTGGCCGCCGCGGTGGCGGCGGCCGGGCTGAGCTGGGCGGTCGAGCTGTTCCAGCTCACCGGTGTCCCCGACGATCTGGGCCGGCGCAGTGCGGCGGCCCGGCTGGTGCTCGGCTCCACCTTCAACGCGCCGGACCTCGGCTGGTACCTGGTCGGCGCCGCGTCGGCCGCCCTGCTGCACGCGGGGCCGATCCGGCTGGTGCGGTCCGGCCGGGCGCGGTCCGCCGTCGTGGCGAAGGGGAGCGCGCCCGGCGGGGCCTGACGGTTCGTCAGAGCGGGAGCAGCTCCGGCCGCTTCGCCTCGACGTGGTCGCCGGAGGACTCGCCGCGCAGTCGGCGGCCGACCCACGGCAGCAGGAACTCGCGCGCCCACTGCAGGTTCTCCCGGCGCTGCTCCGCGGGGGTCTGGACCGGCAGCACCGGCCACGGCGCCTCCGGGTCCTGCTCGGTGCGCAGGCCCAGCGAGCGGGCGGCCAGCAGGGCGACCCGCTGGTGCCCCTCGGGCGACAGGTGCAGGCGGTCCTCGCTCCACGCCCGGCGGTCCTGCACCGCGCGCAGCGACCAGAGGTCCGCGACCTTGCAGCCGTTGCGGTCGGCGACGGCCCGCATGTGGCCGTTGTACGTGGCGATCTTGCCGCGCAGGTGCTTCAGCAGGGGCACGCCCCGGGTGTCGAAACCGGTGCAGATGAGCACCGTCCCGGCGGATTCGGTGAGTTGGACGATGGCGTTCTCGAAGCGCTCGGCCACCTCGTCCGGATCGCTGCCCGGGCGCAGGATGTCGTTGCCGCCGGCGCAGAAGGTGACCAGGTCCGGCTGGATGCGCCGCACCTCGGGCACCTGCTCGGCCACGACCTGGTCGAGCAGCCGGCCCCGCACCGCGAGGTTGGCGTAGCGGAACCCGCCCGGCGGGCACCCGTCGGCGAGCAGCCCGGCGAGCCGGTCGGCCCAGCCGGCGAAGGCGCCGCCGACGCCGGGATCGTTCAGGCCTTCGGTGAAGCTGTCCCCGAGGGCCGCGTACGAACTGAGGTCAAGGGTCTCCTGGAGGTTCGGCATGAAGGAGATAGTTCACCGTCTCAAGTGACCTACGCCACCGTAGGTGGCCCGTGCGGGTACGTGAGATGGGCCACGTGCGATTCGTGCGGGTGCCGGGAATAACCCGGCGGGGTGTCGCGCGGGGGCGCTTCGGACGGCCGTGCGCACCTGACGGGCGCTCAGAACGGCGTGCGGATAGGCCGGCCGGGGAAAGCACAAGATCGCGACCCCCTTCCGGTTCCGGGCTGGCGGTGCCCACCCTGGAGGGGCCGGCCACTCGGCGGGCACCCACCCACCCAGGGAGCGGAAGCATGAGCGAGCCCGACCCGTCCACCGCATCCCCGACCTCCGGAGCGGGCTGGTACGTCGACGACCGGTGTTTCAACTGCGACGTCGCCCGCCAGCTCGCCCCCGACCTGATCCACGAACGCGGCGGACGCTCCGAGGTGGTCCGCCCGCCGCGCGACGAAGCCGAGTTGCGGCAGCTGTACGCCGCGGCCCACGCCTGCCCCACCCGCTCCGTCCGCTCGGCGCGCGGCTCTGGATCCACGAGGGCGATCTCGACGCCGCGCCCGACGCCGACCGGGTGCTGCGTGGCCGGGAGCCCGTGGAGATCGCGGCCGGCGTGGTGGCCCACCCGTTTCCCGGGCACACCCTCGGGAGCGTCGTCTACCTGGCCGACGACCGGTACTGCTTCTCCGGCGACAGCTTCTACTGGTCGCGCACCACCGGTGACCTGGAGGTGGCCGCCGGGGTCACCTGGTACTCGATCGAGGAGCTCGCCGCCTCGCTGGCCCGTGGTGTCGGGCGGCTCTGCTTCGAGTGGCTGCTGCCGGGGCACGGCGACCGGCGGCGGATGCCGGCCGACGAGGCGGCCCGGCGGCTGCGTGCCCTGGCCGAGCGGTGCCGTGACCTGCGGCCGAGGCCGATCGACTTCGCCTCGCTGCGCTGGTAGGGCGTGACGGTGCCGTGCGCCGGTGCCCCCGTGCGCCGCTGTACGCGCCGGGTGCGCGGGGGGCTGCGCCCGACGAGGGCGTCCGCTCAGGTGTGCGAACGGCGCCGTTTGGGCAGCCGCCCTAGGGTCACGCTCGCGCTCCCCGGCACACGCCCGTGCTCCCGGCGCTCGCGCACCCCGGGGCGCCGGCACCTCAGAACCTCAGCACCCGGTACTTCCGAAAGCACCCAGCACCCTGGAAAGCACCCAGCACCCCCGAAAGCACCCAGCACCCCCGAAGGCGCCCAGTACTCCCGAACCCCTGTACTCCCGGACGGCGGAGGTAGCCGCATGCCGAACCGAACCACGGAGCGTACCGCGAGGCCGCGGCGCTACCTGATGTGCCGGCCGACGTTCTTCACCGTCGACTACACGATCAACCCCTGGATGGACCCGGCGCGGCCGACCGACACCGACCTCGCCGTCCGCCAGTGGGAGCGGTTGTGCACCACGTACCGGCGGCTGGGCCACACCGTCGAGCTGATCGAACCGCTGCCCGGCCTGCCCGACATGGTCTACACCGCCAACGGCGCCACCGTCCTGGACGGCCGTGCGCTCGTCGCCACCTTCCGGCACCCCGAGCGGGCCGGCGAGTCCGACGCCCACCAGGCGTGGTTCCGGTCCGCCGGCTACCGCGAGGTCCACCGGGCCGGTCACGTCAACGAGGGGGAGGGTGACCACCTGGTGGCCGGCCGGCGGGTGCTGGCCGGCTCGGGGTTCCGCACCGACCCGGCGGCGCACGCCGAGGCCAGGGCCCTGTTCGGTGTCCAGGTGCTCAGCCTGACCCTGGTCGACCCGCGCTTCTACCACCTGGACACCGCGCTCGCCGTGCTCGACGACGACCACGTCATGTACTACCCGGCGGCCTTCTCGCCCGACAGCCAGGCGCTGCTGCGCAGTCTCTACCCCGACGCGATCATCGCCGACCGCGCGGACGCCGAGGTGTTCGGGCTCAACGCCGTCTCGGACGGGCGGCGGGTCCTGCTGCCGGAGGCCGCCAAGGCGCTGGCCGGCCGACTGGCCGAGCACGGCTACGAGCCGGTGCCGGTGGACGTCTCCGAGCTGCTCAAGGGCGGCGGCGGCGCCAAGTGCTGCACCCTGGAGCTGCGGCCCGCCTGAGTTCACGACCGCCGCCCTGCGACCGCCGCCCTGCGACCGCCGCCCTGCGACCGCCACCGCGACCGGTCGCGGCATGCGGCCGCCCCGCCCCGCCTTGCTCGGGCGGGGCGGCCGCAGTGGCGGCTCAGGCGTCCCGGCCCAGCCAGAGGTCGGAGCCGAACACCTCGTAGTGGATGTCCGCGGCCGGTACGCCCGCGGTGAGCAACTGGGCCCGCACCGAGCGCAGGAACGGCAGCGGGCCGCACAGGTAGGCGACGGTTCCGGCCGGGACCGGCACCGTCGCGAGGTCGACCAGGCCGGTGCGCTCCTGCGGCCAGTCGCCGAGCGGACGCTCGTAGAAGACGTGGGCGACGGCGCTCGGCAGCTTGGCGGTGAGCCGGTCGAGGTCCGCGCGGAAGGCGTGCGAGAGCTGGTCCCGGTCGCCGTGGACGGAGATCACCGTCCGGGGGGAGCCGGTGGCGGCGAGGTGGTCCAGCATGGCCGTCATCGGGGTGTTGCCGATGCCGGCCGAGGCGAGCAGCACCGGGCCGGCGCCGTCGGCGAGGGTGAGGTCGCCGAGCGGCGGGGCGAGTTCGACGATGTCGCCGGTGTGCAGGTGGTCGTGCAGGTGGTTGGAGACCTCCCCGGCCGGCGCCCCGTCCGGCCCGGCGCCGGCCCGCTTGACGGTGAACCGCAGCCCGCCGTCGGCGCCCCCGGAGAGGCTGTACTGGCGGATCTGCCGGGCGCCGTCCGCCATCGTCGCGCGCACCGAGACGTACTGGCCGGGCCGGGCGGGCGGGATCGGGTGGCCGTCGGCCGGGCGGACCAGGTAGGTGGTCACGTCGTCGGTCTCCTGATGGCGGGCGACCACGGTGAAGCGGCGCCAGAGGTCGGCCGGGTCGCCCGGTCCTGCGGCGGCGGTCTCGGCGCGCAGCCGGTCCTCGATCGCGATCAGCGCGTTGGCCATCAGCCAGTACACCTCGTCCCAGGCGGCGGCGACCTCCGGCGTGACGGCCTCGCCGAGCACCTCGACGATCGCGGCGAACAGGTACGTGTGGACGATCCGGTACTGATCGTTGCTGATGCCGACCGAGACGTGCTTCTGCGCGATCCGGGCGAGCATGGCGTCCGGCCGCTGGTCGGGGTGGGCGATCAGCGCGGACGCGAACGCCGCTATCGAGCCGGCCAGCGCCTGCTGTTGGGTGCCGTTGGCCTGGTTGCCCCGGTTGAAGAGGTCGCGCAGCAGCTCCGGGTGGTCGGCGAACAGCGTGTCGTAGAAGAGCGGCGTGATCTCGCCGATCGCGCCGCCCACGGCGGGCAGGGTGGCTTCCACGATCTCGGCGGACTTGGCGGACAGCATGGGGCTCGCTCCAAACTGGTATCTGAAATGCGTATTAAAGGTCGTGCGGAAGTGCGGCCCGGGGTGGGGTTGGGGGTGTCGGGCCCGTCTCGGCCGACCGGCCGCGCGGACTTGGCTGTGCGGACCTGACTTGTGCGGACCTGACTTGTGCGGACCTGGTTGTGCGGACCGGCCGGGCGGGTCAGTCGGTGGGTCGCTCGGCGGGTCTGCCGGTGAGGCTCAGCAGGACGGGCCCGGTGGGCGGTGCGACCAGATCGTCGATCGAGAGCGGATCGAGCGAGGCGAAGAACGCCTCCTGGGCGGTCCGCAGTGCCCCGCGCAGCCGACAGGCGGCCCGCAGTGGGCAGGGTGGCTCGTCCTCGCAGCCGACCACGTCACCGACGCCCTCCAGCTCGCGCAGCAGGAGTCCGAGCGAGCCGGTCCGGCCGGCGAAGGTGAGGGCCAGGCCCCCGCCCCGCCCGCGCCTCGCCTCGACCACGCCGAGGTGCTGCAGCCGGCTGACGACCTTGGCGGCGTGCGTGTACGGCACGCCCACGGAGTCGGCCACCTCGCGGGTGGTCGGGTTCGCGTCCTCGTCGAGGACCGCCAGCCGCATGGCGACGCGGAGGGCGATGTCGGTGCTCTTGGTCAGCCTCACGTTCGAAAGGCTATCTAATGCGCATCCTGTAATCCAATTTACTGCGCGCCGCGCGCCGCGCGCCGCGCGCCGCGCGCCGCTCGGCGCTGGGTCGGAGGGGTCGGTTGGGTCGGAGGGGCCGGAGCGGGCCGGCGTTCCACGGCGCGGGGGGACGGGTTCGAACCGTGACCTGCGAGCCGCACCGCGGGTCTGTTCCGGTCGTCTGCCAACTGCTTTACTGAGCACGCTTGTTGGCAGGAACACTCCTTGACGACCGGGGGACGTCGTGGACAGCGAAGCTCCGCCACCGCCACCGCCACCGCCACCGCCGCCGGTTCCGCCGCGGCCACCGCAGCCGCCCGCCGGTGACGGCACGTTCGGCGGCCTGTACGCCGGGTCGCCACCCGCCTCCGGCGCGTCGGGTGGAGCGTCCTACGGCAGCGCCTCCCACGGCGGCGACCAGCCCGGCGCGCCGCCGTTCGGCACCGCGCCTCCGTTCTCCACCGCGCCGCCGTTCGGTACCGGACCCGTGCGCGGTGACCCGTCCGGAACTGGGGGCGGCCCGTCCGGGACCGGCGGTGGGCGGTCGCCGGTCCCGGCGACGCCGGAGAACCTGCGCGAGCAGGCCGGCCGCGTCCCGGGCGACGCGACCCGCTACCTCTGCGCGGCGGCCTGGCTGGACCGGGAGTTCCGCGCGGACCTGATCGAGGAACTGGTCGAGCAGTCGTTCCGGATCCCCGCCCCCTCGCCGGGTGCCGATCTGGTCCGGGTGCTGCACGAGGCGCTGACCGCCCGGCGCTGGGAGGTCTGGACCGGTGTCACCTTCTTGTCGGTGCTGGCAGCGGGGTTCCCGCTGCTCGGTCCGGTGGCGGCGGTCGCGGTGATCGGCTTCCTCGTGCTCCTCGGTCTCTTCGGCGGCTACGGCACGGACCGGATGGACCACCGGCTCGGGCTGTCGTTGGAGCGGTTGGTCGTCGTGCGTCCTCCGCGCCGGGCCACGGGTGGTCGTGCCAAGGACCTCGGATCGCGGGTGGTCGCCGGCCTGGTGGTTCTGGTGGTCCTCACCCTGGCTCTCCGCTACGTCGACGGCTCGGTCACGGACTCGGTCGGGGATTCGATCGAGGAGCTGGGTCCGGAGCTGCGGGCCCAGGCCGGGCCCGCCGTCGTCGAGCTGATCGCCCTCTGGCTGGTCGCGGCCGGGATGCGCTTCGCGATCCGTCGGCGACTGGCCGCACTTCTCGGGGAGTCGCCCGGCCCGGGGATCACGCCGCACGGACGGCGCGCCGCATGGTTGTACGGGCGGCTGCACGAGCAGCAGAGCGGACCGGAACTGCTCTACCGCGACCGGGCTCCGTTGGTCGGTCTGGGCATCCCGGGCCCCTCCTGGCGGATGACCTTCGAGTTGCGGCCCGCCGCCGCGCGAGCGGCCCGGGGCGAGCCGGCCGAGCCGATCGACGCCTCGGTCCTCTACCGGGCGGTCGCCGCGCGGGTGCGGCAACTGGCGCAGGACTCCCGCTACCCCGACGACCCGCTGCGCGGACTCTCCGTCACCGACCGGGTGTTCCGGCCCAGCATGCGCAGCGACGCTCCCCGGCACTGGCGCGGTGCGATGACGACCCGGGTCGGCGACCAGGTGATGCTCGAACCCGCGTGGGCCGACCTGATGGGCCGCTCCGGTCACGAGCGGCTGCGGCACTACCTGGCGATCAGGGTGGGCTCGTGGCAGGAGGAGGTGGTGGTCACCGTCCTGGTCCGCACCACCACCCGCGGCGGGTTGCTCTACCTGGAGTGGTTGCCGTACGTGCTGCCGCCGGTCGACCAGGCGTACCACGTCGTCGACCACCTGGGCCGGCACTCCGCCCTCAGCGACTGGCTCAACGCCCTCGGCTGGGCCGGGCGCCGGCTGAGCCGGGACATCGTCGTCGCGGTGGGGCAGGTGAACCGGGCGTGGGCCTCGCGTGGACACGCCGCAGCACATGCGACCCGCTACCGGCACCTCGTGGACGCCGGCTACGCCGTCGACTACGCACCGCGGTTGAGTGTGCGTGAGCTGGCCGCCGGGGACCAGTTCCAGCACATCTTCCAGGCGCACGACGTGCAGCGTTTCCTGAACACCGTCACGCAGCGGGTCTTCAGTGCGGTGGGCGACGAGCTCGGGGCGCGCGGCTACGACAGCGGGGCCTTCGAGGAGCAGTCGCAGAACATCACCAACATCAACAACGGCGGTGTCCAGGTCAACAACAGCGTGGTGCGGGGACCGGTCGCGGGCGGCGCCGGATCCTCGGTGAACATCCGGACACCGTAGAAGAGTTCGGGAGGGGAGAGTCCGATGGACCATCAGTCGGAGGTCGCGGGTGGTGGCCCGGCCGGGCCGCCACCGGGGAGCAACTGGAACAGCGGCGGGGGCATCCAGGTGACCGGCAGCACGGTCATCGGCCCGATCGCCGGCGGTCAGGGCGCAACCGTGCGGATCGGCGTCGGCGGCGACGCGAACTCCGCCACCGCACCCGGTGCGGACGCGCTGCGCGTGGCGGCGGAGGCCCTGCGTGCCGCCCTGGCCGGGCTGCGGGCCGAACGGCCGGGCGCGGTGGCGGAGGAGGACGCGGCGGACGCCGACGCGGCCCTGGCCGGGATCCTTGAGGAAGCCGCCCGGGACCAGCCCCGCGAGGGCGTCCTTCGCCGCCGGGTGGGCACCGTCGTCGACGCCCTCAGGTCGGTCGCCCTGCTGGCGGCGGCCGTGACCGGGCTGGAGACCGCGTTCACGGCGTTGATCGGCTAGAGCACTGATCGGCCGGAACGCGGATCGGCCGGAGCGCCGAGCGGCCGGAACGGGGCCCGTATCCCGGTCGTCCCGGTCGCCCGGCAGGTGCTCCGCCGGGTCGTACCCGGGTGAGCCCGTGTCGCCCCCGGCGCGGGCCGGGGGCGACGCGGTGGCTCAGCTCCGGACCGTCTCCGGCTGCGGGGGCGCGCCCGGGGTCGACGGCGCGGGCGCGACCGGACCGGTGGCGGCGGCCGGGCCGGCGACCAGCACGGGGGCGCTCCTGCGGGCCGGGACGAGGAGGGCGGCGAAGGCGGCCGCCAGGCAGAACACGGCGAGCAGGGCGAACCCGTCGGTGTAGCCCGAGGCGTACGGCCGGCCGGAGGGCTGGAGGTGGCCGGTGACCAGGCTGGTCATCAGCGCGGCGCCGACGGAGCCGCCGATGGTGCGGATGTTGGCGTTCATCCCGGTGGCCGCGCCGGTCTGCGCCGCGGGCACGCTCTGCACGATGAGGTTGCTCATCGAGGCGAAGGCCAGGCCGATGCCGAGCCCGAAGACACCCGCCGCCAGGGCGACCTGCCACGGCTGGTCGTGCCACGCGGCGAGCATCGCGCAGGCGACCGAGCCGAGGACGGCGCCGGTGGTGAGCTGCGCCTTGGCGGGGAACCGGCCGGCCAGCCGGCCGCTGAGGATGCCGGCCACGAACATGGTGACCAGCATGGGCAGCATCAGCAGGCCCGCGCCGGTGATGCTCGCTCCGAAGCCGTAGCCGGCCGAGGAGGGCGTCTGCGCGAAGCCGGGGAGGAACGCCCAGACCGCGTACATGCCGCCGCCGAAGAGCAGGGCGGCGGTGTTGGTCGTCCAGACCGCCGGGAGGCGCATGATGCGCAGGTCGATCAGCGGGTTGCGCGAGCGGGCCTCCACCAGGACCCAGAGGGCGAACAGGATGACGGCCGCCAGCAGCAGGCCGAGCACGCCGAAGGAGAGCCAACCCCACTTCGAGGCCTGGCTGATGGGCAGCAGCAGCGCCACCAGCCAGCCGGAGAGCAGGACGGCGCCGAGCCAGTTGATGCCGCCCCCGTCGGCGCCCCCGGCGCGCTCGGGGGACTCCGGGATGTAGCGGTGGGCGATCAGTGCGGTGATCGCGACGATGATCACCGGGAACCAGAACAGCCAGCGGTAGTCCAGCGCTCCCACGATCGGTCCGGCCAGGACCATGCCGAGGCCGCTGCCCACGGCGATGACGGCGGACAGGTTGCTGATGCCGGTGGCCACCCGCGAGGCGGGGAACTCGTCGCGGAGGATGCCGAAGGAGAGCGGGAACAACGCACCGGCGATGCCCTGGATGACCCGGGCGATGATCAGGACGGTGATGTTGGGCGCCAGGGCGGCGACCAGGCAGCCCACCAGGAGGGCGCCGAGCGCCGCGACCAGGGTGCGCTTCTTGCCGACCAGGTCGCCCACCCGGCCGAGGATCGGCGTGAAGATCGAGGCGGAGAGCAGATAGGCGGTCATCACCCAGGTGACGGTGGCCTGGGAGGTGTGCATCGCGGCCTGGACGGTCGGCAGGGCGGGCGTGATCAGCGACTGGAGCAGGGCGAACACGCCCGCACCGGTCGCGAGGACGCCGAAGGTGAGGCGATTGGACGGGCGACTCATCAGACCTTCTCGGGGCATGGGGGCACGAAAGGGCGCGTGCCCACGGGATGCGTGCGGAACGGGAGTGCCGGGAGGCGGGTGCGTCCGGCGCGGGTGCGTACGGGCGGGAGTGGGTGCCGGCGGGCGGCGGGAGGGGCGGTGCGCGGGATCCGGTGCCGGATCGACGGAGGTGCTGATGGCCCTGCCGGGTACGGCAGCAGGGGCGCGGGCGAGGCCTCACTGCTAAAGTTGAGGCATGCCTCCAGATTAGCGGAGGCATGCCTCCGGTTCAACCCGATGTCCGAAAAGAGATTCCCAGTGACGGAACAGGTCGTGGTCGACGAGTTCCTGGCGGCCCAGCGCCCGCGCCGCGCCGACGCCGCACGGAACTTCGACGCGCTGCTCGTGGCCGCCCGTGAGGCCTTCGCCGAGCACGGCGCCGAGGCCTCCCTGGAGGACATCGCCCGCCGGGCCGGCGTCGGCATCGGCACCCTCTATCGCAACTTCCCCACCCGCAGGCACCTCTTCGAGACGGTCTACGCCAACGAGGTCAACGAACTGAGCCTGGTGGCCCGGGAGTTGTCCGATGAGTCGCCCTGGGAGGCGCTGGCCGCCTGGCTGCGCCGGTTCGTCGCCTACACCCTCACCAAGCGGGCGATCCGCGAGGCGCTGGAAGGGGAGGAGTCGGACATCTTCCTGGCCTGCCGGCAGTCGATGTACGACGCGGCCACGCCGCTGCTCCGGCGCGCGCAGGACGCCGGAGAGGTGCGGGCGGACATGTCCGTCGACGACCTGCTGCGCCTGGTCTCCGGCGTCAGCTCGGTCGCGTTCCCCGAGGAGGGGCAGCGCGACCGGGTCCTGGGCATCGCTCTGGACGGCGTGCGGGCCACGGGCTGACCGGTCGTCGACCGCCGCCGGGCGGCGGTCCAGCGGCAGCAGTCCGCCGGTCCGCTCTCCTCCGGCCCCGGACCGGGGATCCGGGGTACCGGCGGTCCCGGCCACGGGCGTGTCGGCGGCGTCTCCTACGATGACGGGCATGAACGCTGAGGAGTCGGACGCACGGCTCATCGACGGCCGCTTCGAACTGCTGCAACGGCTCGGCGGTGGAGGCATGGGCCTGGTCTGGCGCGCCCGGGACAACGCGCTGCACCGCGAGGTGGCGCTCAAGGAGGTCCGCCCGCTCGACCCGGCGATGGCGGCCGCCGACCCCGAGGGCGCGCGGGAGCTGCGCGAGCGGGTGCTCCGCGAGGCGCGGGCCCTGGCCCGGCTCCAGCACCCCCATGTGGTGATCATCCATCACATCGTCGACACCGCCGATCATCCCCACCCCTGGCTCGTCATGGAGCTGGTCGCCGGCGGCAGCCTCGCCGACCGGTTGGCCCGGGGCCCGCTCACCGTGCCCGAGGCGGCCCGGATCGGTCGCGGTGTGCTCGCGGCGCTGCGGGCCGCCCACGCCGCCGGCATCCAGCACCGCGACGTCAAGCCCGGGAACGTCCTGCTGCGGCCGGACGGCACGCCCGTCCTCACCGACTTCGGCATCGCCGCCATGCAGGACTCCACCGCCCTCACCAGTACCGGGGCTCTGATCGGCTCGCCCGAGTACATCGCGCCGGAGCGGATCCGTGGTGTGGAGGGCAACCCGTCCTCCGACCTGTGGTCGCTCGGCATGATGCTGTACGTCGCGGTCGAGGGCCACCACCCGCTGCGCCGCGCCAGCACACTCGCCACCCTCGCGGCCGTCCTCGACGAGCCGCTGCCGCCACCGGTGCGGTCGGGGCAGCTCGGCCCGCTGCTGGCCGCCCTGCTCGCCCGGGACCCGGCGGCCCGACCGGACGCGGAGCAGCTCGACCGGGCGCTCGCGGCCGCCGAGGCCGGGACCGCCCCGGGGGCGGCCGCCGCTGCGGTGGCCTGGTCGCCCACGAGCCTCGACACCCCGCGTCCCGGTCCGGCTCCGTGGCCGGGCGCCGAGCCGGGGGTGTTCGCACCGTACGGTTCCGCCTCGGCGTCCGGCGCGGACCATGCCTCCGGCTCCGGCTCCGGCTTCGGCTCCGGCTCCGGCTCTGGCTCCGGCTCTGGCTCCGGCTCCGAGCCGGTCGACGCGGTCGGCCGCCCGAGCCCCGCCGGGCCGCTCCACCCGGGCCAGCCTGGTCACCCGACCGACGCGCCGCCGTACGACCGGCCGGGCCCGGTGTCCGCTCCGGTGCCCGCGCCGCGCGGCAGGCGGGTGCGGGCGGTCACGTTCTCGGTGGTCGCCCTCGCGCTGACCGGCGTCCTCACCTGGAACCTCTGGCCCGATGGCGGCGCTCACGGCAATGCCGGTTCCGGTGCCGCCCCGGGCCCGGGGGCGACCGGTCCGGCGGCGACCGGCGCCGCGGACCCGACCGCGACCGGTGACGCTTCGACCCCGGCCGCCCCCCTGCCCGCCCCCTCCTCACCGGACACCCCGAAGTCCGCGCCCCCGTCCACCGTCGAGCCGGACTTCCTCACCCCGGCGGGCGTCCGCACCACGGTCGACGCCGTCCGCCCGTACCTGGCCGATTCCAGGATCACCAGGCTCACCGTCTACCCCACCTACGCGAGTGCCGAGGGGCCGACCGCCGCCGACGCCACGGTCTACGACCGGCTCAGCTACCGCGACGGCAAGGTCACCCGCTCCCCTGGCGGCACCATGACGTCCCGTGAGAAGACCGTCGACCTGCGGAGTTTCGACTGGGAGATCATTCCGGCGCTGCTCCAGAAGGCCCAGGACACGCTGAACGTCCCCAACCCGACCAGCCGTTACCTCATCATCGGTCCGGACAGCAGCGACGGTACGCCCAGCATCCGGGTCTACCTCTCCGGCGCGTACGGCGGCGGTTACCTGTCCGCCGACACCAAGGGCAAGGTCAAGCGGTCGTTCCCCCGCGGTACCTGAGCGTCCGTCCCTGAGCGTCCGCGCGTGCCCCGGCCGCGGGCGCGGTCGCGGGCGTCGACTCAGCCGGGCGACGGCAGCACCCGGAAGGCCAGCACGGCGATGTCGTCCCGGGTGTCGGCGACCTGGGCGAGCACGTGGTCGCAGAGTTCGTCCAGCGGCCGGCGGCCGACCTCGCCCGCCGCCGCTGCCAGCCGCTCCAGACCGGAGGAGAGGTTCTCCCCGGGCACCTCG
Source organism: Kitasatospora sp. NPDC050463 (assembly GCF_040655255.1). NCBI lineage: Bacteria > Bacillati > Actinomycetota > Actinomycetes > Kitasatosporales > Streptomycetaceae > Kitasatospora > Kitasatospora sp. NPDC050463. The sequence goes on along the minus strand of NZ_JBFAJO010000043.1, from coordinate 27,862 downwards.
ACCAGCCCGTCGGTGTAGAGGAGCAGGGTGTCCCCGGGCCCGATCTCGGCGTAGTGGGTGTGGCGCGGCTCGGAGGGGGCGACGCAGAGCGGCACGTCGGTCTCCTCGGTGCTCAGGAACCGGGGCTCGCCCGAGGCGGGCACCAGCAGCGGCGGCGGGTGGCCGGCGTTGGACCAGGCCGCCCGCCAGCCTTCGCCGCCGAACCTCAGGTTCAGGTGGACGGCGGTGGCGAAGGCGGCCACGCCGAGGCCGTCGGCGGCCGTGTCGAGCGCGGTGAGCGTGTCGGCGGGGGTGTGCAGGTGGGTGCGGTTGTAGGCGACGGACCGCAGCATGCTGCGCAACTGTCCCATGGTGGTGGCGGCGGTGAGGTCGTGCCCGGCCACGTCGCCGATGGTCAGGGCCAGCGAGCCGTCGGGCAGGAGGAACGCGTCGTACCAGTCGCCGCCGACCTCGGCGGCCCGGTTGCCGGGCTGGTAGCGGGCGGCGAGTTCGGCGCCGGGGACGGAGGGCGGGGCGGTGAGCAGTGCCCGCTGGAGGACGACCGCCACCTGCCGGGTGCGCTGGAGTTCGAGGGTCTGGCGCAGGGTCGCCTGGGCGCGCTGGAGGACTTCCTGGAGCAGGTCGATGTCGGCCCGGCCAGGGGGCGGGGTGTCCTCGCAGCTGGCCGCCGCGGCGAGGGCGACGGTGGTGCCGTCGATCACGATGGGCAGCAGGGTGAGGCTGGTGGCGTGGGCCCTGGTCAGCCACTGGGCCGACTCCCGGGGGACGACGCCGGGCGGGACGCCGCCGACCGGGAAGGTGAGCAGGGCCGGGGTCTGGCGGGCGACGACCCGCAGGGCGGCGGGCCCGAGCCGGTAGCTCTGCTGGCGCAGCATGGGCAGCGGCGGCAGGCCCGGCCGGGCGGTGGAGGCGATCCGGGTGCCGAGGATCTCGTCGGGCCGGGTGGTGTGCTCGCGGGTGGAGAGCAGGAACACCGTGCAGGCGTCGGTGAGCTCCGGGACGACGAGGTCCGCGATGGCGGCGAAGGCATCGTCGGGGCGGGCGGTCTCGGTGACCGCGAGGGCTCCGGCGAGCAGGCGCTCGCGCAGCCGGTTGCGCCAGCGGTCCTCGACGTCGGACGTGGCCCCGACCCACTCCGCCGGCCGGCCCTCGCGGACGATCGGCACCGCGCGGGCGGCGATGTGCCGGTACTCCCCGGAGGCGGTGAGCACCCGGAAGGTGTGCTCGAACATGGACGGCTCACCGGCCGCCGCCTTGGTCCACTGCTCGGCCAGTCCGGTGCGGTCCCGGGGGTGGATGAGGTCGAACCACGCGGGGTCCATGGTCTCCCGCCAGGGCTGCCCGGTGAGCCGCTGCCAGCCGGGTACGAGCTCGGCCATGGTGCCGTCCGCGCGGATGATCCAGACCAGTTGGGAGACCGCGGAGATCAGCGCCTCGTACCGCTCCAGGGCGCGCAGGCGGTCGGTGGAGAGCTGTTCGGCCTGCTGGGCGGTGTGCACCTCGGTGGTGGTGTCGATCGCGGCGATCAGGATGCCGGGGCCGAAGCGGGAGGAGATCGGTGAGCAGCTGTAGACGAAGTGCCGGTGGTCGTCGTCCTCGTCCCCCGGCCGCTCCAGCGTCCGGGGCGTGGTCACCTGGCGGGCGATGCCGTCGTCGAGGACGAGGTCGAGCGTGTCGAAGAACCGCTCCACCCCGGGCTCGCCGAACAGCTCCCGGACGGGCACGCCGACCGACCGCGGTCCGAAGAGCTCGCGGAAGGCGTCGTTGCGGTAGACCAGGCGGTGCTCCCGGCCCGCGGTCAGGGCGATCGCCACGATCGCCCGGTCGAAGACCTCGGGTGTCAGCTGCGGCTCGACCACCCCGTGGTGCCCCCTTGTCCGGTGTTGTGCCGTGTGGCGCTCGGGTGCCCGGCCCTCCCGACGGACGGCGCCGCCGCCCACCGGTCGGCGATCACCGGGGCCGCCCCTGGCACGATACGTTCTGACCGGTACGTCTGTACCGTTATGCCACGATTGTCGCCCTTGAGGGGGTTGGGGTGTCAGCACCCGGCAGTCGACTGTCCGCCGGAGGGCGAAGCGTCCTCACTCGTCCGGCAGCACGCCGACCGTCCGCCGGAGTCCGAACCGCTCTCAGCCGCCCGGCACCACGCTCCACAGCGGCAGACCCTCGAAGAAGGCCACGGCCTCCTCGCGCCAGTACGGACGCCAGCCCGCGGCTTCGGCGCCGGCGGCCTCGGCACAGCGGCGCATGTCGGCGCGGAGCCTCCCGTCCACGCCCAGGTGGCGGGCCAGGTCGCGGACACGCTCGACCGTCCCGGCGGAACAGTGCGGATCACCGAGCGCGGACTCCACCACGGCCCGCTGCGCCTCGTTCGCGGCGGCGAGCAGCGCGCTCACGGCGTAGCTGCGGCGGCCCGCGCGGAGGTCGGCGCCGGTGGACTTCCCGGTGGCGGCCTCGTCGCCGAACAGGTCGAGGTAGTCGTCGCGCAGCTGGCCGCCGACACCGACCAGGGTCGCGTACCGGCGCAGCCGCGCGTCGTGGGCGGCCACGTCCTCACCGGCGGCCAGCAGCCCCAGCCGCAGCGGGGCGAGGACGGAGTACCGGGTGGACTTGTACTCGCAGACGGTGTGCAGGAACTCCTCGTCCGGGAGCTCCTGGAAGTCGCGTTCGAGGTCGACGATCTGGCCGGCGACCGTCTCCGCGGCGGCGTTCAGCTGCACCTCCAGCATGGCCTGGCGCAGCTCGGCGGGGACGTCCGCCTCCAGCAGGACCCGCATCGAGAGGAAGGCGGCGAGGTCCCCGGCCAGGACGGCCAGGCCCAGGGCGGTGCGGTCCGCCGCCGGGAACTCCCGGCGGTAGGCGTAGTAGGTGGACGGGCCGCCGCGGCGTACGGGTGCGTCGTCGATGATGTCGTCGTGGACGAGCCCGTGCGTCTGGAGCAGCTCGATGCTCAGCGCGGCCTCCGCCAGGCCGGGTACCGGGTCGGTGGTCACTAGCCGGGCCGCCTCGTGGAGCAGGGCGACCCGCAGCCGCTTGCCGCCGCGTAGCGAGAGGTCGCGCAGCAGCTCCAGGCAGCGCGGGGTGAAGCGGCTGAGCGGCGGTGTGTCGAGGTGCTCCGGCAGGGAGGCGAAGTAGGCCTCGAAGAGGAGGTCGAACCGGCGCCGGTGCCCGGCGGCTCGTTCGCGGGCGGCTGCCATGATCGTCTCGTTCACGAGCTCTACCCTCGCATCCGCGCGAGCGCGACCGACGTCGGGGTCGGGCCTAGTCGGTTCGCCCGCGGAGCCAGTCCCCGAGGAGTGTCGCGGCTTCGCGCTCCTCCGTCTCCGACCGACGTGTGTCCTCCTCCCAGGCCACGGTTCGGAAGAGTCCCAGTCCTCGCCACTCGTCCAGCGGCTGCTCCAGGTCCTCACCGTTGATCTCGTCGAGGTACCGGCCCTCGGCGCTGTAGATCAATCGGAGTTCGGCGCCCACGAGGTGGTACTGGTCGTGCTCCGGGAAGAGCTGTCCCTGCATCGGCAGCGTCCGGTCCAGCTCCATGCCGCCGAGATAGCTCGGCACCTCCTCACGCAGCGCCTCGTCGAGGTCCCTGATCTGTTCCGTGCTGAGCCCGGTGACGGTGGACACGGCGAGGTTGCGTACCTCGATCAGTGCGGAGAGCCTCGGAACCGTCAGGGACTTCCAGAGCGAAGGCGCGCGGGCCAGCAGGTGTGCGGCGATGTCGGCCGCAGTGGCCCCCGCGTCGACGGCACGGCTCACCGGCAGGCTCGCGACGGCAACGCCGAGGTCGCGACGGTACTCGGGGGCGACTCTCGTCGCTTGGCCCAGCACCTCCCGGTCGATCTGGCCCGGGAGCACCTGGTCTTCGTCGAAGAGCAGGGCGATGCCGGTGCGAGTCATGGCCGTTCCTTCTCGGGTCCGGGAGAGGAGGGGAGGTTCCCCGCCGTGCGTGGAGAATTCGTTCCGGAAGTCCGCGGTGGTGAGCCCGGTCGGCGTTCGCAGTGCGGACGAGTTCAGGTGCCTCAGCTGCGACTGGAACGGGTTCTCGGGCTGGCCGAAGACGAGCGCGGAGACGCGGATGGTGCCGTCGTCCAGGACCGCTGCCACGGTACCCAGCCCGGAGTAGACCAGTGGGTTCCGCGCGGCGTCGTGAAGCGTGCCCGAAGCCGTGGACGTCGTGAGCCACCGCGGGTCGAACGTGATGATCACCCGGCGATCGCCGATGTCGAACAGGAGGTGCGGGTCCTTCGCGAGGACGCCGGTGGGCTCCGACGGGGGCATCCTCGGGGGGTTGCGGCAGCGCATCCTCGCTTCGAAGGAGACCAGCAGGCCTCGGTCCACGTTGTCGATCGTGCTCGCGCAGAGCTTCGTTGCCTCTTCGGAATTCCAGGTCTCGAACAAGGGTTTGACGCTGGAGACGAACACCCCCGGGGCCACTCCCTGGTTGCGGAACGGCTTCGTGCCGTCGAGCCCCGCGGTCCTCGCCGCGCCGAGGACCGCCCCGCCGTCCGCGAGCATCGCGATCCGCGGCAGGTTGACCAGATCGACACTGGAGAAACGGGCTCGCCAGGTGTGCGACGACTGTCGCAGCCTCTCCGTGACGACCTCGTCGGGGAGGCCGGACTCCGCCGCCGCGTTCACCACCACGACGTTCACACCGCCATGGATGCTTCCCGCCTGGACGGCCGCCCCGGAGACCTGGCCGGAGAGGTCGTTGCGCACCTCCGCCGGAGCAGGATGGTGCGTGCGGTCGTCCCCCGCCGGTTGCACGTCATGGCCTCGCTCTGGCTCACACCGGTCCGATGAGCCACGAACACTACCGGTGGCCGGTGTCACGCGGCCCCGTCAGGGGCGCGGCTCCCCGTGCTCGGTGGCAGTGATCTCGCGTACCGCCTGGTCGTAGCGGTGGAAGAGCCTGGGGCCGGGGGCTTCGTCGGCCTCCTCGGCGCGCAGCAGCAGCCGCCAGCAGTCGGCGGTCAGGGCTCGCGCCTCGGTGCCCGGCCAGGGCCGGGGCAGCAGTTCGGGCGGCAGTAGCGGGTCGGGAGTGGTCGCGCGGGTGAATTCGGCGGCCAGTTCGACGGTGACCGCGAGGCGCTCCGTCCGGCCCGGCGCGGCGGCGGCGGTGAGCCGGGCCAGCCGCTCGCGGGCGAGGGCGGCCAACCGGCGGTGGCCGTCGGCGACGTCCCCGAGCGGCCAGAGCCGGTGGGCCAGTGCGAGCGGGTCGGCCTCCCCTCCGATCCGCAGGTCGCTGCTGGTCAGCAAGGTGACGCAGTCCGCCACGCCGAGCCGGTCGGCCACCTCTTCCACATACGGCTCCCAGGGGTTGGCGCAGGCGTAGAGGCCGCCCTGGACGGCTGCTCCGCCGAGTCGCACCAGTTCCTCGCGAAGCGCGTCCCGGGCCGGCCGGGCGGTTTCGGGGACGGCGAACGCGGCGAGGTGCCAACTGCCGTCCCATGGCGCGAGCCCGGCGTCCTGGGCGTACATGTGGCGGACGAAGTCGACCTCGGGCTCGGCGGCCCGCCGGGCCTCGGCGCTCTCCCGCAGGACGGCGCGGCGGCCGCGGCCCTCCTGAACGAGCAGACCGTCGGCGGCCATCCGCTTGATACAGAGGCGCACCTGCTGGTCGCTCATGCCGAGCGTGCCGGCCACGTCGTAGAGCTCGCCCGCGTCGACGGTGCCGTCCGCCCGGACCATGCCCTCCACCAGTGTCCGAGTGGCGACCTCGGTCCGTGGTTCCTCCGCCATCGTGCCCGGTCCCTTCCGGTGGTCCGCCCTCGTCCAGCAGTGATTGTAGTACTCTCAGAACTATCGATAGTGAAACGATAGTTCTGGATTTGATAGATTGGACCCTCTCGATGGCACGACGGACACCCCGTGTTCGGCGCAGGCGGCTGCTCGGTTCCCTGCTCGCACTCGCCCTGCTGATCGCTGCGGCGGGCGGCTGGGTGCTCTACCGGAACAGCTATGACCTGCGGGAGCAGCGGGTCACCATCACCGGCGGCGCGCAGCCACTGGACGGCGTGCTCGCCCGGCCCGAGGGTGGCGAGGGGCCGTACGGCCTGGTGGTCTTCGTCCACGGCGACGGGCCGATCGACGCCACCCACGACACCTTCTACCGCCCGATCTGGGAGTCCCTGGCCGAGGCCGGCTACGCCTCGCTCTCCTGGAACAAGCCCGGCGTCGGCGGCGCCCCCGGCGACTGGCTCGACCAGAGCATGGACGACCGGGCCGACGAGGCCGCCGCCGCGATCGCCTGGGCCCGGTCGCAGCCCGGCGTCGACCCCGACCGGGTCGGCCTCTGGGGAGCCAGCCAGGCCGGCTGGGTGCTGCCCGAGATCGCCGAACGGGTGCCCGGCATCCGGTTCGTGATCGCCGTCTCCCCGGCGGTGAACTGGTTGCAGCAGGGTCGCTACAACCTGCTCGCCGAACTCGCCGAGGAGCACGCCCCGCAGAGCCGGATCGACGCCGAACTCGCCCGCCGGGAGCGCGTCAACGAACAGCTGCGCAAGGGGGCCACGTACGAGCAGGCCCGGGTCGCCGTCGGTGCCGACCTGGGCGACCTGACGCCCGCGCGCTGGCGGTTCGTCCTGAAGAACCACACCGCCGACGCCACCGCCGGCCTGGCTGCGCTCAAGGTGCCCGTCCTCCTGGTGCTTGGCGGCCGGGACCGCAACGTCGACATCGCGGACACCGAAGCCGCCTACCGCCGACTCCTCGCCGCGCCGGGCCAGTTGACCGTCCGCAGCTACCCGGCGGCCACCCACGGGCTGGCCAGGCCGGAGGTCGAGGACGGCTCGCTGTACGGCCTGTTCCTAGCCGTCACCTCGCCGCGTTCGGTCTTCACCGACGGCTACCTGGACGACCTGCGCCGCTTCGTGGCGACCGTGGCGCCGATCGGGGGCGGGCGGTGAGGATCCTCGCCCTCGGTGGCGCCGGAGCCATGGGCGCGGCCGCCGTCCGGGCCGCCGTGGCCCTGCCCGGTGTCGACGAACTCGTCGTCGCCGACCGGGACTTCGCCGCAGCTAGCCGACTGGTCGAGGAACTCAAGGCGTGCCAACCGAGATTGACGGCCCATCGGCTCGATGTGACGGATCCGGCGGGGCTCGACGCAGCGCTCGTCGCAGCGGACTTCGTGCTCAACACCGTGGGCCCCTACTACCGGTTCGGACCGGCGGTGCTGGCGGCCGCGATCCGCGCCGGCACCCACTACCTCGACCTCTGCGACGACTGGGAGCCGACGGTCCGGATGCTCGAACTCGACGGGGCCGCTCGCCGCTCCGGCGTCACCGCGGTCCTGGGGATGGGCGCCAGCCCCGGCATCTCCAACCTGTTCGCCGCCCTCGCCGCAGGCCGGCTCGACACCGTCCACGACGTGTACACCGCCTGGCCGGTCGACGTCCCCGACACCGGTGAGGCGCTCACCGGGCCGGACGGCCGGCCGGGCGCCGCCGCCGTCCACTGGATGGAGCAGATCAGCGGCACCGTCGCCGTCGTCGAGCGTGGCGAACCGGTGCGCCGGCCGCCGCTGCGCCCGGTCGCGCTGGCCCTGCCGGGCGGCCGCGGCGGCACCGGGTACACCGTCGGCCACCCCGAGCCGGTCACCCTGCACCGCAGCCTCGCGCCCGGCGGGAACGCGGCCTGCCTGATGGTCGTCACCCGGGGCACCGTGGCCTTCCTGGACGGCCTGCGGCGCGACCTCGACCGGGGGAGGCTGGACAACGAGTCGGCCGCGGCGCTGCTGGCCGACCCGCCGCTCGGACGCGCCCTGGCGGCCGGCGCCCGCGCCGCACGGTTGCGCGGGCCCGGGACGCTGCCGCCGTTCTTCGCCGCCGCCACCGGCCTGCGCGACGGCCGACCGCTCAGCGTCCTGGCCCGCCCGGCCGAGACCCGGCCGCGCCTGCTCGCCGACATGGCCCGGGCCACCGGCATCCCGCTCGCCCTCGGCCTGGCCCAGCTGCTGGACGGCACCGCCCGCCGGCCGGGCGTCCACCCGCCGGAGTCCGTCATCGACGCGCGGCGCTTCTTCCGGGACCTGGAGCCCCACTCGCCGGGCGTGGTGGTGGAGGAGGGCCCCGCCGGGGTTCCGGCCCGGAGCGGCCGCGCTCACCGGTGACCCGACGTGACCGCAGTTGCAGGGGGAGTCCGCCGGCGGAAGCCTGGAACTGCGGGACCGTTCACGATTGCGAGGTGATCAACCATGGCCAAGTTCGTGCCCAGGTACCAGGAGGAGGATCACCAGATCGAGTTCTGGGAGGTCGAGTTCACCGAGGAGGACTGGGACGAGTTCCACCAGGCGCCGCGCGAGTTCCTCAGGCGCATCACCGAGGCCGAGGGACGGGAGGTCAACCGCCTCCTCGTCGACGCGCGGCTGCTGGAGGTCAAACCCGACGGCAGCATCTGCCACGGGCACATCACGAGCTTCCACATCAGAACCGGGCCGGAGAAGTCGACCACCGGGTACAGCTGTTCCGGGCTCTGGGAATAGCCCCGGACGTCCGTCCAGCGCGAGGGGGAGCGGAGTTCCGTCGGTCGCCCCCGGTTCCGAGGTGGCGCGGCAACAGCGAGTCGGCGACGTGCCGTCGACCGGCACCGGCGCCGGCGACTGCGGCCCCGATCCGGGCCGCCGGTCACTCGACGTGTGCGGCGATGGTCCGTGCGCACTCCATCGACTCGGTGTGCGTGGTGTCCACCTCCAGGTCGTAGGCCACGCCCCGGTGGACCAGCTCCGCCTGGGAGGCGGCCATGCCGGTGATCCGATCGCCTCGGGCGACCTCACGGCCTGCGGCAACCGCGGCGTCACACCTGACGCCGACCCACAGCACCCGCAGCTCGCCCAGGGCCTTCCGCCACCGCTGCTGCGAGTCCGCTCCACCGAGGAAGACCTCGTCGACGACGACCCGGGCCCCCGCGCGGGCCATCGCGGCGATCCCCGCCAGCCATGCCGCCTCCAGTGCCCGGAACTCCGGCCCGACGGTCACCTCTCCGTCCGGAGCGAACGCGATCCCGCCGTCCGACGTCTGGATGGACGCCGGCATCGCCTCGACCAGGGTGTCCGTCCCCAGGGCCAGCCACGGGTCCGGCAGGACCGCCTGCAGACACCGCGCGATCCCGGACTTCCCCGAGCTGGAACCACCGTTGAGAACGATCACCTGAGTCATCACCGCGCCACAGTAGGGGCACCGGGGCAACGCGCGAAACGAATTACCGACGAGTCCCGGGCCGTGCGTGGGCGGCGTGCTCGTCGCGTCGGACCCGCCCGGTCACTGGAAGATGACGACCGGGTGGATGTCCAGGGCGCCGTCCTCGGCGTTCCAGTCCCTGACCTTCCCCAGGCAGCTGCCGGAGAACTCGGCGGCGGGAGTGTGCCGGCGCAGGCCCGCGTTGGCGCAGGCCAGGCGGACACGGGCCGCGGGGACGGCGGTACCGATGCCGGCGTAGGGGGCGATGAAGACGGTGGTGCCGCTCGGGTCCTCGGAGGTCCGGGCGGCCAGCCGGAATCTTCCCTTGACCAGCACGTAGTCCTCGACGTGGCTCAGCAGGGTGCTCTTGGGCAGCGGGTCGGACTGGCCGAGATCGCTCAGCAGCTTCACGAGCGCCGCGTTCTTGCGGACGGTGCCGGTCTTGAGGTTGGCGTGGACGATGCCGTTCCCCTTCTCGATGGCGGCGACGAGGATTCCGATCACCTCGATGGGGGTGTGGGTCTGGACGTAGTTGGTGATCAGTTGTTCCCCCCGGGTCTTCTCGAAGCCCAGCGTGCCGTCCGGGGTGGTGGCGCTGACCGTGTAGCCGCCGTTGGTCTGGTGCTCGACCGCCTGGACGAGGGCCGCGGAGTGACGGCCCATCTGGTAGCTGTCGGTGATGGCGGAATCGTCCAGGTAGACGCAGATGCCCTGGGTGAGGTCCAGCCCCGTGATCCGTTGGGCGCGCAGTTCCAGGTAGCAGTACACGATGAGGAAGACCAGGCTCGCGACAGCTGCCGCCCAGACGGACAGGGGGAGCCACCACTCGCCGAACCAGAGCTTGGACATGGCCGTCGCTTCCTTGTCACAGGGGCGGTCAGGAGAGGATGCGCTTGCACCCGGCGACGGTCTGGAGGATGGTCTCCAGGACCTCCGGCGAGGGCAGGAGGGCGCGGGTGCGGTTGACCGTGGCGGGTACGGGCAGGTGCTGGTCCCCCAGGAAGGTCCGGAGCAGGTCCTGGCCGTGGAGGTCCGGGCCCGCGTGGAAGCCGAGCTCGGTTGCCCGTCTGCGCAGCTCGGGGTCGGAGTCGATGAGGTCGGCCAGTTGGTCGGCCCGGGGCTTCAGCGCGATGATGCGCGGCTTGGTCAGAAACGCGCTGTCCGGGTAGAGCAGTACGCGCGTGGTGTCGGGTCTGCCCTTCGCCGCCTGGTGGCGGAGCTGGTAGGCGAGGTACTGGTGCTCGTAGATCACCGGGGTGGGTACGGAGTCCTCACCGCTGACGAAGGAGTCGAAGCGGTCGCTGGCCGGGCGTCCCTGGGCCTCCAGCAGTGGCTTGATGGCCTCGCCCACGGCGTCGGCAGACGTCTCGTCCGGTGCGCGGTCGCCGTTCTGGGTGAAGGCGACCTGGCTGATGTAGGTCTCTGCGGAGTTCGAGTCGCAGTACGGCGAGGTGTAGGCGGTGACGACGTTGCTGTTGATCCTGCCCGGATTGAGCCCGAGGTCGTTCCAGGTCGTGTTGGTGCGGGCGAGGTCCAGGAACTTGGCCAGGTCGAGGTCGTAGTACAGGGTGTCGGCGGAGGGGGTGCCCTGGGGCGTCGCCGCACCCCTGCCGACCAGAGCCTCGGCGTAGGCCCGGTAGGTCGCGATGACGAGCGGGCTGGTGAACGGCAGCTTGATCTTCGCGTACGCGTGCGCCTCTTCCCGGCGGTACTTGATGGTGTCGGCCGCCGCCTGTCCGGAGGGGAAGACGAAGTCGTACGAACCGAGGTCACCCTCCGCGACCTGGCGCGACCCGGCGACGTCCACCGTGACCTTGATCCGGTGGCGCATCAGGATCCGCTGCACCTCCGGATCCGTGAAGAGGTCGGCCTTGGAGGCCACGCGTCCCTTCAGCTCGACCACGGGCACTCCCGGGAACGGGAGGTTGCCGGTGAGGGCGAGTCCCCCGGTGGCGAGCACGAGGACGGCGAGGGGAAGGGCGGCGATTCTCCGGAATCGCCGGCGGGCCAGGAAGAACGGGCGTTTGCCCGCGATTCCGAGTGGAGGCTCTTCGAACGCATGGGCGGAATCCACGACTGACAGGGTGTCAGGCGGGTTGCGAAGGCGCGTGACTGTCGGCAGGTGTTCACCAACCAGTTGCGGGTTCGTTACTCCCGCCAGGCGGTCGGGCCGCGCCAGGTGTGGTCGGTGGCGCGGCCCGGTGATCAGTGAGCTCCGGTCTCGGCGGTCAGGATGGCTAGCAGGCCGGGGAAGCGGGCGTCGATGTCGGCCCGACGGAGGTCGGCCATCCGGCTGTTGCCCCGGTCGACCTGGCGGATCAGCCCGGCCTCGCGCAGTGTGCGGAAGTGGTGGGTGACCGTCGCCTTCGAGACGGGCAGGGCGAAGGAGCTGCAGGTGCGCGCCGTGCCGTCGGGCGCGTCGGCCAGCTCGCGCACCACCCGGCGGCGCAGCGGATCGGCGAGCGCGGACAGCACCTTGCCGAGCTCGATCTCCTCGACGGTCGGGTGCCCTTCCTCGTCGGGCATGGTGACCTCCCTCAGGTATGGCTTGAATCGTACCTCTCGGGAGGGGTACTGTCCCGCAAGGTACGACTGAAGTCGTACCTTGTGTGAGGGAGAACGCGGATGGATCAGTTGGTCACGCTCGTCGGAATCGCCCGCCCGAAGCCCGAACGGGCTGATGAAATGAAGGAGTTGCTGCTCTCCTTCGTCGCGCCCACCCGGCAGGAGCCGGGCTGCCTGGAGTACCACTTCCACGAGGATCGCGACGAGCCCGGCGTCTTCGTCTTCTACGAGGCGTGGCGAAGCCAGGCCGACCTCGACGCCCACCTGGCCCTGCCGCACCTCCGCGCCTTCCGGGAGAGCCGGATGGACTACCTGGCCAGCGACCTGGAGATCCGATTCCTGACCATGCGGAGCCCCTACGGCGAGGAGTAGCCGCCGCTACTCGGCGGGGATGCCGCGCAGGAGGAAGGGGAGGTGGGCGCCGCGGGCGAGGGCGGTGAGGGCCTGGGTGGCGCGGCGGTGCTGGTCGGTGGCCATGGTGTCGGCGAGTCGGTCGGGCTGGACCCAGTGCAGGGCGACGATCCGCTCCGGGGGTCGGTGGCGGGTGACGGTGGTTTCCTGGGCGCGGGTGAGGCGGCCGCCCCAGTAGACGAAGTTGACGCCTTCGGGGAGGAGTCGGGCGTCGACGTAGTCGGTGGCGAGGATGTTGCGCAGGGGGAGGACGAGGCCGGTTTCGGTCTCGGTGTGACGGCGGGCGGCGAGGTGGGGGAGTTCGTTGCGCTCGGCGCTGCCGCCGGGGAGGGTGCAGCCGTTCTTGTAGGTGGTCTCGACGAGCAGGACGGCGCCGTCGGTGTTGAGGACGAGGGCCTGGTGGCCGAGGCGGCGGCGGGGCGGGTTGGTGAGGATCTCGGGCAGCGGGTACAGCATCGCGGGTTCCTTTCGATGGAAGTCGATGAGTGCCCGGCCCGGCTCGCGGCTGGGGTCGCGAGCCGGGCCGGGCTTCCCGCGTGCGCGCACCACACCGGCACGCGGGAGTTCGAGGGCTCAGCGGCCGGGTGCGGCCGCCGACAGCCAGGTGAAGCAGGCAGGCAGGCCGGTGGCGACGCCGGTCGCGAGGATCACTCCGGAGATGAGGAGTTGGGGACCGAGGGGTCCGTCAAGGATCGGCCAGCAGACGAGCGCGGCGGCGCCGGCGCTGAGCGTCGGCACGGCGAGGGCGGCGGTGACGAGCCTGAAGTCCGGGCTCACGCCGCGTCGTTGGCGCGGGGATGGCTCCGGTGCTGGACGGCCACGAAGCGGGGGTTGTCGAGCGGTCGGATGTGGTCGGGGCCCGTGGTCCACTCGCACCCGCCGGCTTCGGGCCTGAGGTAGGCCGCGCCGCCGAGGGTGTCCATGTAGACGGCCTCGGTGGGCTGCCCGCTGGGGGACCGGTGGGCGAGGTCGCGGACGACCTCGCCCACGGCGGGCTGGTACGCGGGCATACGGGGGGGGGGGGGGGGGCTGGGCATGAGGGCTCCTTGATTGCGCTGAGCGCTTGGATCGTTACGACCTGTATCCATGGTGGGGTGGACGGGGCTACGATCGGAAGGCTTCGCACTGGACACTTTGCTCATGTGGGATTCAGGATCGGAAAGGTGATCGATCATGCGGCGTACCGATCTTGACCCGACGTCATCTCCCGCTGCTGCGTTCGGAGTCCAACTTCGCAGGTCGCGGGAGGCGAAAGGGTTGACCCAGGTGGGTCTGGCGGAGCTCATCGGGTACAGCGACACGCTCGTGTCGAGCATCGAAAGAGCTACACGCAATCCCACTCAGCCATTCGCCATCCAGGCTGACAATGTGCTTGAGACCGGCGGGACACTGGAGCTGATGTTCTGGAACCTCAGCAACACCTCGCTCCTCGAAGGATTCCCCGAATACGCAGCTCAGGAGGCGAAGGCGGTCGAGATCCGGCACTTCGAACTCGGCGTTGTCCCCGGGCTGCTGCAAACCCAGGAGTATGCGGCGGCGTTCGCGGCCGCCGCTGTACGACGCGGAAGGATCACGCAAGAGCAGGCGGACGATCGGCTCAACTTCCTGCTGACCAGGCAGAAGTTGCTCGACCGCAAGCCGCTGCCATGGCTCCACTTCGTCCTGGACGAAGGCTGCCTGCGGCGTCCAGTGGGTGGGCAGAAGGCGATGAGTCGCCAACTTCGGCACCTGGAGGAGCTGGCGAGCAGGCCCAACCTCACTATCCAGATCGCCCCCTACAGTCTCGCGGAGGAGCTGCCCTTCACGATGGTGGTCACGTTGCTGTCCATGGCGGACCGGTCCTTGCTCGCCTACTCGGAGTGCCAGCTACGCGGATTCCTTGTCCGGCAGAGCGAAACCGCCAGGGTCCTGGAGAGGGACTACCATCAGCTAGCAGTGGAAGCGCTGCCGAAAGCCGCGTCTCTGGAGATGATCCGCCAGGCGTGAAAGGAACGTCATGAACGGCCTAGACCTGTCCAAAGCAATGTGGTTCAAGGCTTCCTACAGCAACAACGGGGGGACTTGCGTGGAGGTGACAGCCGACTTCCCCGGACTCGTCCCCGTCCGTGACTCGAAGGACCCCGAGGGCCCTGCACTCGTCTTCCCGTCCGACGCCTGGCAGTCGTTCGTCGCCGGTGTCCAGGCCGGCGAGTTCGGCACGGTCTGACCGATTGTCGCCTGCGGTCCCCGACCGGCATGCCGGTCGGGGACCGCTATGCGTGGCTCGTCCGGCCCCACGGCTCGGGCACACCAACCCGTACGTCCAGGTCCCACAGGACGCATTCCTCGCCGGGGCGGGCCACGAACGACCAGGCCACGGCGGTGCGGTGCAACTGTTCTGGCATCGATCCCGCCCGCTTCGCGTTCCCGGGCAGCTCGCCGTCCCGGGGGTGGTGATGGAGAAAGCGTCCGTAGGCCGCCTGGCAGAAGGCCGCGTAGCGCTGGGTGCACAGGATCAGTCCGTGCCACGCCTCGTCGACGGCGAACGAGGGCATGCCGATGATCTGCCGGTCCAGGACCGCGGCGCCGCAGCACCGCAACCACTGCCGTAGCCCGGTCTCCACCAGCTCCCGGGGCTGGAACGGGCAGGTCTTGTAGACGGCCGGGGGGAGTTCGAGCGCATCGACCGCCGACTGCACGCGGTTGATGCGCCGTGAGAATGTTCGCGGAAGCACGCCTTCTCCGTTCCCCGTGTCGCCCGGTCGACCCGCTCAGCTGCCGCCGCACCCTCCACCGCAGCCGCCTCCGCCACACCCGCCGCCGCCGCACCCTCCACCGGAGTTGCTGCTGCCGCCGTCGCCGCCCCGGTAGCGGGACTTCCTGCGCTTGTCGCCCTGTCCCAGGACGGCTTTGATGCCGAACCCGACGACTCCCACGACGATGAAGAAGATCAGCCAGCCCGTCATTCTTCAACTCCCCCCAGTAGCGCCGGAAGAGGCCTGTCGGCGCACCCGGCGTACCGGGTCGCATGTCGCGCCCGAAGGCGGCCCCCGCCGGCGTTCTTACCTCATTGTCCCAGCAGGGACTGACACCGAAACGGCGCCAGGTCGACCTGGAGTGGACGGAACCATCGCCGTGGCGAGCCGGTGATGAGGGACGCCCCGCGTCCGCCGGGAGCGGCGGACGCGGGGCACCGGAGCGGGTCGGGCCGGAGACGGTCGGGCCGGCTACGGGGAGGAGCGTCCGTCGGGGGCGGGTTCGTGGGTGATCAGGTCCCCCGGCTGGCACTGGAGGACCTCGCAGATCCTCGACAGGGTCGAGAAGCGGATGGCCTTGGCCCGGTCGTTCTTGAGTACGGACAGGTTGACGACGGTGATGCCGACCTGCGCCGACAGCTCGGTCAGCGTCATGCCGCGCTCGGCGAGGAGGCGGTCGAGGTGGATCCGGATCGCGTGGTGTTCCTCGTCGGCCATCAGATGGTCCCTTCGAGGTCCTCTCGCATGCGCACGCCCTCGCGCATGATCTTCCCCATGATCACTGCGGCGAGGCCGGCGAGGACGAGCACCAGCGGTCCGGAGAGGGTCGGTCCGGAACCCACGATCGGCGCCATGCTGTCGACGAGCCAGGACTGCGACCAGCCGGCGACGAGGCCGGTCACCAGCGTGCCCGCGGTGACGAACCAGCCGAGGGCGGAGAGCTGTCGCGACACCGAATCGGTGAACGGCCCCTGCCGCGTGACGGTCTTCAGCAGCCGGGAGAAGAGCAGCAGCGCGAGGGTGCCGAAGAGCGGCCAGGGCAGTCTGCCCCCGAGGTCGGCGGCGCGCTGCCCCATGGAGGGGCTGTCCTGGCACAGGCGCGTGGCGCTGGCGGCCGCCTCCGCGCCGTTGCCCAGGTGGAGGTCGTCCGCCAGTGGGGCGTTGGCCCAGAAGCCCGTCTGCACGCAGACCGCCCCGTCGTCGAGCAGGTGCGTGACCCCTGTGCCGAGGAAGGTGAGCCCGCAGAGTACCGCCAGCGCAAAGGTCGCCGAGGCCAGGGTCCTCGTGAGTCGTGTGTTCACTACGTTCCTCCCCATCGAATTTCGATATGCTCAAGGTAGCGGAGCATATCGATATTCGACAAGCCCATGACTGTCGGCGGGTCGGGCGAGGAGCGCGGCGCTCGGTTGTCGTCATAATGACGAATAGTCGCTACGCTGGCCCCATGCGAGTAACTCTCACGCGTGCCAGCGTCGCCATGGGGGACGACGTGGACGCCCCCCACGAGTACGTCCGGCAGCCCGACGGCTCCTCCACGCTCGGCGAGTTCGTGCGACAGGTCGCGGTCTCGGGCTACTTCCCGCAGATGGCCTGCTGGGTGCTGTACATCGGCCCGAGCGAGCCCCCGGCCGTCCCGGTCGCGATGCTGACGGCCCCGTGGGACGAGCCCCGCTTCCTGGAGGATGCCGCGCGACACCGCACCCTGGACTCGCTCGCGGACGGCAACGGCGAGCTGAGCCTCTTCTTCGACTACCGGACGCGCCTGGCGCCGGAGACGCTGTGGCGGCAGCTGCTCGGCGCCGGCAGCCCCCCGAGCGCCTGATCGCCGACGTTCACCCCGCGCCGAAGGTGCGCCGCAGGCCGCCCACCAGGCCCTCCGGGGTGGGCGGGTGGAACCGCCCGGCGAGATGGCCGTCGGGGCGGACGAGGAACGCCTCGCCGGGGCGGGCCGCGTAGGCGCTGCGGAACTGGCCCCCGGCGTCCCGGGCGGTGGGCAGTCGCCACTGTGGTGCGGGTGCGTCCGGTGCGAGCACCGCGTAGACGTCCAGCAGTCCGTGGGCCGTGGAGAGGGCGGCCACCGCGCAGGTGGTCACGTGCTCGTCCGGGGTGGCGGCGTCGACGTGGAACAGCAGGGTGTGGCGCGGGCCGCGCAGCAGGTCGAACAGCCTGAACGGGTGGTTCGCGAGCGCCCGTTCCAGCCCCCGGCAGTCGGGTGCCCGCTCGCCGGGTGCGGGCGCTCCCGCACCAGTGGCGGGCTCGACGAGCGGGCTCTCCGGGTAGCCGACCAGCAACTGCGCCTCCCGCCGCAGGATCGTTTCCAGGTCCCCGGGATCCGCCGGCACGCCGGCCCGCGCGTGCCGCACCGTCCGGCCGACGACCTCGGCGCCGACCGGGTGCCGTTCGGCGTGGTAGCTGTCCAGCAGGCCGTCCGCGCCGATGCCCCGGACGGCGAGCGCGAGTTTCCAGGCGAGGTTGTAGGCGTCCTGGATGCCGGTGTTCATGCCCTGGGCCCCGGTGGGCGGGTGGATGTGGGCGGCGTCGCCGGCCAGGAAGAGCCGCCCGGCCCGGTAGCGGTCCACCAGGCGGTGGCTGATCCGGAAGGTGGAGGACCAGCGCAGTGCCGAGGCCTGCGTCGGCTGTGGCGAGAGCCGGTCCAGCACGGCCTGGATGTGCCGCAGTTCGGGGGCCGCTCCGCTCTCCAGCCCGTGCTCCACAC
Source organism: Kitasatospora sp. NPDC050463 (assembly GCF_040655255.1). Lineage (NCBI taxonomy): Bacteria > Bacillati > Actinomycetota > Actinomycetes > Kitasatosporales > Streptomycetaceae > Kitasatospora > Kitasatospora sp. NPDC050463. The sequence goes on along the minus strand of NZ_JBFAJO010000043.1, from coordinate 10,259 downwards.
CGTCCCCCGGGCCGCCGTCGCGGGCCAGCTCGTCCGGCACCGTCATCGACATCCGGTACCGCCCCCGGCCGGGGAGCGGGATGCAGACCAGCACGTCGTCCACCCGGCCGTCCGCGCCGTGATGGGTGGCGCGGATGCCGTACCCGGCGGGGAGGTCCCAGTCGACCTCGACGTCGCCCAGCATGTACTGCTCGGGGAAGGCGTCGCCCTCGAAGCGCAGGCCGGCGGCCTTGCGGACCAGGCTGTGCGCGCCGTCGCAGCCGACCACGTAGCGCGCCCGGACCTCCTGCCGCCCGGAGGCGGTGCGGAGCAGGGCCCGCACGCCGTCCGGGTCCTGCTCGACGGAGACCAGCTCGACGCCGCGCTCGACGTGCGTGCCGTATCCGGCGAGGTGCTCCGTGAGCAGCCGCTCCGTCGTGTACTGGGGCAGCGCGGCGAAGGTGTACGGGATGTCGGGCGGCAGCGTGAGATCGACCCGGGGGCCGGGCCGCCCGTCGACGAAGAGGAGCTGGCCGTGCATCGGGACGGCCTCGTCGAGGGCCGCCCGGACCATGCCCATGGCGTCCCACACCTCCATGGTGCGCGGCTGGACTCCGACGGCCTTGGCGTAGTGCTGCGGACGGTCCAGCCGGTCCACGATCCGGCAGTCGACCCCGTGGCGCCGCAGCTCGGCGGCGGCCGTCAGCCCGACCGGGCCCGCGCCCACCACCAGTACGTCGGTCTCGTCCATGGCCGCTCCCCGGGGGACGTCCTGATCGGCTCCCTCCAGGCTGCTCCCGATCGGCGCCGGTCCGCCACCTGGCCGCCGCCGGGCCGTGGGGGACGGCAGGTGTCGCCCCCGGGAGCGGTTTCGGGTGGCGACCATTTCCAAACACTTGGCGACAATCCCGGTCAACTGATGACGGTCCGTCAAACAGCCTTCTACGCTTCGGGCGGCCTCAGTGGCCGCGGAACCGCCCCTGTGCCGAGCGTTCCCCCGATGCTCCGACGAGTCTGGAGAAATCCCCCCGTGAGAATAAGCCGTTCCCCGAGCCGCACCTGGACGGCCGTGGTCGCCACCGGCGCGGCCACGGCCGCGCTGCTGGTGCAGCCCGGCACTGCCTGGGCCGTCGCGCCCGCGCCCGTCGTGACGGCCACCGTCGCCGTGGCGCCCTACCCGGCGGGCGTCGCGCTCGCGCCGGACGGCAGCCGGGCGTACGTGACCAGCCAGAGCAGCGGCACCGTCACGGTGCTCGACGCCGTCACCGGCGCGGTGTCCGGCACCTTCACGGCCGGAACCGGCTCCTACGCCGCCGCCTGGGCCCCGGACGGGCGGCACGCCTACCTGACCCACCACCTCGACGGCGCGGTGAGCGTGCTGGACACCGCGAGCAACACCGTGACGGCCACCGTCCCGGTCGGCGCCGAGCCCTTCGGCGTGGCGGTCGCGCCCGACGGCGCCCACGCGTACGTCAGCAGCGCCGGTGCCTCGGCGGTGAGCGTGCTGGACACCGCGAGCAACACCGTCACCGCGACCGTCCCGGTCGGCGCCGAACCGCACGGCGTGGCGGTCTCCCCGGACGGCGCGCACGTCTACGTGGCCGCCTCGGGCGCCCGGACGGTGGACGTCATCGACACCGCGACGAACACGGTGAGCGCCAGCGTCCCCGTCGGACACGGCGTCTTCGGCCTGGCGCTGAGCTCCGACGGCAGCCGCCTCTGGACGGCCAACGGGGGCGACGACACCGTCAGCGTGCTGGACACGGCGAGCCGCACCGTCGTGGGGACGGTGACGGTGGGGGCCAACCCGTTCTCGGTCGCGCTCTCGCCCGACGGGAAGTCCGCGTACGCCTCGAACTACACGGACGGCACCCTGAGCGCGATCGCCACCGCGGACCGCTCGATCACCGCGACGGTGCCGGTCGCCACCAACCCGTACGCGCTCGCCCTCACGCCCGACGGGCGGCGCGGCTACCTCGCCGACTTCGCCTCCGGCGCCGTGACGGTGCTGCGCTTCCCGCTGCCGGTGCCGGTGGTCACCGGGGTCAGCCCGTCGTCCGGCCCGCAGGCGGGCGGGACGACGGTCACCGTCACCGGTACCGACCTGGCCGGGGCGACCGCCGTGAGCTTCGGCGCCGCCGGGAACGCCACCGCCTTCTCCTGCACGGAGACCAGCTGCACCGCCACCGCGCCCGCCGCCTCCGCCGGCGGGGCCGTCGACGTCCGGGTCACCACGGCCGGCGGCAGCAGCGCCGTCGTCCCGGCCGGGCGCTTCACCTACGTCGCGCCCACCGCCGACCTCGCGGTCGCGCTCAGCGCCAACCCGGTCGGCGGCCTGCTCTCCGGGCGGGTGGACTACACCCTCACCGTGACCAACCAGGGCCCCGAAACGGTGACCTCGGCGACGGTCACCGCCGATCTGCCCGCCGGCCTCACCTCCTCCTCCACCGACTGCACCGTCGCGGCCGGCAAGCTGACCTGCACGATCGCCGGTCCGCTGGCGAAGGGGACGAGCGTCACCCGGCACCTGACGGTCCACGTGGGCCTGCTCAACCTCGGTCGGACCTTCACCGTCACCGCCGCCCGCACCGCGAGCGCGCCCACCGACCCGGTGGCGGCCAACGACCGGGCGTCCCGCACCTGCTCGGCGACCCTGGCGCTGCTGATCAGCTGCGGCTGATCCCCTCGGTCCGCGGCTCCGCCCCGTCGTGTGAACGGCGGGGCGGAGCCGCTCCACAGGGGGGACCGGCCCGCTGCCGCGTGTTCAGCTGACGCGTGTTCAGCCGACGGGAGTGCCGAACCACCGGGCCAGCCGGTCGATCAACTCCTGCTGATCGTCACCGACCCACGCCACATGGCCGTCCGGCCGCAGCAGCACCGCGGGCACGTCCAGCTCCTCGCTCGGGTCGACGACGTGGTCGACCCGGTCCGCCCAGCCCGCCACCGAGAGCCGGCCGGTCCGGTCGAGCAACAGACCGCGGCCGTCGTGCATCAGCTCGTAGAGGCGGCCCCGCTTCAGCCGCACGTCCCGCAGCCGCCGGCCGAGCAGGTCGTGGCCCTCGCCCAGGTCGTAGCGGACCTCGACCGCGGTGATCATCCCGGTCACGTAGCGGTTCACGTCCTCGAAGTCCATCAGCTTCGACAGCAGGGCGCGCAGCGCGACCGCGCCCGGCTCGGTGCCCATCAGCGTGATCTGCGCGCGGGTGTTGTCCAGCACGGCGGCGCCGACCGGGTGCCGCTCGGCGTGGTAGCTGTCCAGCAGTCCCTCCGGCGCCCGGCCGTCGACCGTGGCGGCCAGCTTCCAGCCGAGGTTGAACGCGTCCTGGATGCCGAGGTTGAGGCCCTGTCCACCGGTCGGCGGGTGGATGTGGGCCGCGTCCCCGGCCAGCAGTACCCGGCCGACCCGGTAGCGCTCGGCCTGCCGGGTGGCGTTGCCGAACCGGGACAGCCAGCGCGGCGAGTGCACGCCGAAGTCGGTGCCCGCGAAGGCCCGCAGCTGCTGGCGGAAGTCGTCGATGGTCGGCGCGGTCGTCCGGTCCTCGGCCACTCCGTCGGCGGGCACGACGATGCGGTACACGCCCTTGTTCCCGTCGATGTCGGGGACGGCGCCGAACCGCAACTGGGTCCGCCGGACCTCCTCGACGACGGCGGCGATCGTCGCGGGATCCGCGGTCGCCTCCATGTCGCCCAGCAGTGTCTCGACGGTGGAGGGCTCACCGGGGAAGCCGACGCGGAGCAGCTTGCGCACCGCGCTGCGGCCGCCGTCGCACCCGACGGCGTAGCGCGAGCGCAGCTGCGTGCCGTCCGCCAGCCCGACGGTCACCCCGTCCTCGTCCTGGCTCAGCCCGACCACCTCGCAGCCGCGCCGGATCTCGGCACCGAGTTCCAGGGCGCGCTCGTCGAGCAGTTGCTCGGTGATCTGCTGCGGGACGGTGAGGCCGTACGGGTGCGCGGTGTCCAGGGTGTCCGGCCACGGCTTGTGGATGCCGCCGAAGAACCCGCCGACCTGGAACGTGTCACTGACCGCGAGGAACCGGTCCAGCAACCCCCGCTGGTCCATCATCTCGACGCTGCGCGCGTGCAGGCCGCGACCGCGGGACTGCCTGCTCGGCTCCGCCGACCTCTCCAGCACGACCACCCGCACTCCGGCCAGCCGCAACTCGCAGGCCAGCATCAGCCCGGTCGGTCCGCCGCCGACCACGATCACGTCAATCATCTGAACGCCCATTCAACGAGATTGGATTTCGGCCGGCCGTCGTTCCGCGCGGTCCGGCGGTGCGCTCACCCGGGGCGGCGCACCCGAGGCCGTGCCACCGCGCGCTGCGCGCCACGTCGGCGGTACCGCGTCCCTGCGGGACCGATAGGACGACAAACGGATGTGTACCTGGTGAAGGCCGCCATTTCCGCAGGTTCCGGCCTTTGGTCGACCATTTTGCGCCGGTACCGGGGCCTTGCCGCAAGGCCCCCCTTGGGCTATATCTTGATAGTGGCGAGGAGTGGGTGGACCTCCGAACGCCACGAGCGCGGCATCCGGCTCGCGTGCCGTGACCGGCGGTTGCGTTCCCGCCCTGGCAGTTGCGCTCCTGCCCCGACAGTTGTGCTCCGGCCCCGGCCGTTGTGCCCCCGCCCGGAGCGCGCCGACGGCTGTTGCCCGCCCCGACCGCCGTCGATGGTGCACCGTCGGTGGCCGGCGGTCAGCCCCGCCGGGCCTCCTTGGCCCGGTACTTGAGGCCGAGCAGCGCGCCGGAGAGCCCGTGCGGCACCAGCCAGGAGACGTCCTCGCGGTCCACCGCGCCGAAGCGGTACTTGTAGGGCTCGGTGCCGCGCAGGAAGTCGAAGGTACTGAGGCCCTGCCCGGCGGCCGCCCGGACGGCTTCGGCGATCACCGCCGTGCCGAGCCGCAGCGGTGCCCAGGTCTGGTCCCAGCCGATCTGGTAGTAGGCGAAGGTGTCCCGCCAGCGGAACCCGTAGAGGACGCCGACCACCTCCCCGGCCCGTTCGGCGACCAGGAAGGCCGGGCCCTCGCCGCGCCCGGTGGCGGCCGAGCGCTCGATCAGCCGGACGTGCAGCGGCGCGCGGGCCGCGTCGAACGTGGTCGGGAGGCCGAGCGCGGCCCGGCGCAGCCGGTGCAGTCGGAGCACGGTGTGCAACAGGCCGTACCGCTCGGCGAGTTCGCCGTCCCCGACGGCCGGCGCGACCCAGCGGAAGGTGATCCCCTCGGCGGCGAGCTTGCGGCCGTAGCGGCGCAGATCGGCGCGGAACTGGCGGGAGCCGAGCGCGTCCGGGCCCGCGGTGAGGTCGACCCGCGGGCACGGGGTGCGGCCGACCTCCACCGCACCGGCCGGCAGCAGCGGGCCCTGGCCGAGGTCGAGATCGGTGAACAGCAGCGTCGCCCGCCGGGCGCGGCACGCCAGCCAGGCGGTGACCTCGGCGCGCCGTTCGGGCGCGGCGGTGACGCCGCAGTGGTCGGCCGCGCCGGGGCCGGAGCCGAGCACCGTCAGACAGGGGACGCTCAGCGGCGTGCGCGGATGCAGCCGTCGCCGGGTGCGCAGCAGCGGGACGACGGCGCTCACCCGGCCGTCCGGTTCGCGCCAGACCGTGACCTCGCCGGCGCCCTGTTTCGCGCCGAGCGTCTCCCACCAGGAGAGCGCCCACTCCGGTGTGGTGAACCACGAGCCGCCCGGATCGGCGGCGGCCAGCTCCCGCCAGCCGTCCAGCACCTCCGCCGGCAGTGCGGCCGTCCGGTACCGGACGGGGCCGGACGCCCGGCTGGTCGCCCCGGTCGCCGCAGTCGTTCCCGGCGTGTCCGTGCCCGTCGTCTCGCCCTCCGTCGTCCCCAACGCCCCGCCCCCACGTGTCGTTCAGACGCCGCCGCGCAGTCGGTGCACGGCCGGGTGAAGCCCGGAGAGAATTGTGTCGAACCTGTCCCGGCTGGTGGTGGAGTTCACCCGAAGACGGCTGATCCGCAGTGGGTGTCCGGGCAGCAGCCGGTCGTGCCGGTGGTCGAACAGGAAGCCGACCCGGTAGCCGAGCCGGCGCAGCACGGCGTCGGCGCGCTGGTCGACGTTGCCGTTGGGGTAGGCGAAGGCGGTGGGCTCCTCGCCGTCGAGCCAGCCGGTGAGCGCGTGATGGGAGCTGCTGATCTCGTCGTACAGCGTGGCGTCGTCGCACTGGTCGAGGCAGGGGTGGCCGGCGCTGTGGTTGCCGATCGCGACGCCGGAGCGGTGCAGTGTCAGCAGGTCGTGCCGGGTGAGCTGCTCCTGCCGTGGTGCGGGGGTGCGGGCGCTCTCGCGCAGCTCGGCGAGGGCGGTGCGGCGGTCACCGTCGGGCAGGGTCTTCAGCCGGCGCACCACCGCGCCGGGAGCGCAGCCTGCCAGGCTGCGTGCGCGGCCGCCGTGGGAGGCCAGGTAGGCGGCCTCGGACCACCAGAACGGCCGGTCGGTGTCGATGAGTTCGGTGACCACGAAGGCGGCCGCCGGGATCCGGAGCCGGGTCAGCACGGGCAGGGCCTCGGTGAGCACGCTGCGGTCGCCGTCGTCGAAGGTGACCAGCGCGCTGCGGGCCGGCAGCGGACGCCCGGAGCGGACGGCCTGCTCGACCCGGGCCAGGGAGACCGGGCGGGCGATCCGGACCAGACGGGCCATCTGGAGCGCGAAGGCCCGCGGGTCGTCCACACCGTGGTAGGCGAGGACGGCGAGGCGGCGGGTGGCGGCGAGCCGGAACAGCGGCTGGATCGGGGAGTTGCGCAGCACCGCGTCGACGCTGCTCCGGCGGTCGGCGAGCCGGCCGCCCGGCGGGACGCCGGCCGCGGCGCTGGTCCCGGCCACGGTGCCGGCTTGGTCGGTCGGGCCTGCCGCCCTGGCGGTCGGGCCTTCGCCGGCCCCGGTCGAACGCGTGGTCCCCTCGGGCATCGACACGCTCCCCCTCCTCCCCGTGAGCACTGCCACGAGCGCTCCCGTCGGCACTGCGGTGGCGGGAGTCGGGCAACGGCACGCGGGCAGGATCCGCCGCTCGGCGCACGCCTGCCGGGTGGGCGGCCCGCCCCGCTCCCCGGTTTGCCAAGATAGTGCAAAGTCCCATGCTCCGAGGAGGGTTGCGCACGGCGGGCGGGTTGCGGGGGGAGGTTGGCGCATTGTCGGCGCGCGCTTGGCCTGAGTGCGGGCCGGGAGCTTCCTGAGTGGCTGCTGGTGGGGGATTGCTCGGCGGGCCGGTCCGGGCGGCTCGGGCGGTCCCGGGTGCGCCGTTCCCGGATCGGCGGTGCCTCGTGCCCGGGGATGCGCCGACGCGGCGGTGCGTCGTGCGCGGGTGGGTCGGCCGCCGGTTGCGGACCCGGCGGCCGACCCCGGAGAGGGGCCCGACGGCCCCGGCTCGTGGATCCCCGGTCTGCCCCGCGGTGTCACGGGGGATCTTCGGGGTCTTGCGGGTTCTTCGGTGGATCAGAACGGGCCGGTGCAGGTGGTGACGTGCTCCGAGGCCTCCCGGGCCGGGCCGCCGACCGCGCAGATCATCCGGAGGTCCTTGGTGACCACGCGCGGCGTGACGGCCTTGGCGAAGCCGTTGGTGACGGTGGTCGCCGAGGCGACGGTGACCCACGGGCTGCCCCAGGCCCGCTGCGTCCTGACCTCGACCCGAACCAGCGTCAGCTGGGCGGGGGAGGACGGCGACACCTGCGCCACCCCGACGACTCCTCCGCCGTCCTTCTCCAGCCAGACGCAGGGGTGGTCGACCACGGCGGTACACGCCGCGGCACCGGTCCCGTTCGTCGTCGTCGCCGCCGAGGCCGGGGTGGCCATCGACGCCGTGATCCCTGCCACCGCGACCATCAGGGCTGCGATCCGAGCGCGCATGATATGAACCTCCTTGGAAATCAAGGGAATCTCACTCCGTGGGATGAGTCTTGCACATTTCATGGGCATGCCATATGTGCGCTGCGTCACACTCAAGGTGACGGTTCAACTACGTACCGCAACCGGTGGCCCGGACTCCGGTCGTGCGACCCCGGGGCGCCCGGGCGCCCCGGCTGCCGGCGGCCCGGTCGGCCCTGGTCTGCCCCGCGCAGCGCGGTGCCGGTCCCGGGCCGGGCCGGTGGAGTGTCAAGTCCTTTCCGGGGCAGCATGGTTGGCGCCGTCGCGCGCGACGCCGTACTCGTCGGGTACCCCATTCACTCGTACGGGTGGCGGACCGGCGCGAGGCCGTTCGGACGGCTACGATCGACGCGACCTACGGAGGTGGCCTGCATGGACACGGTCATCGTGCAACTGCCCGAACCCCGCCCCCAAGCCCGGCCTGGCGGACGACCCGCACCGATCGGCGGGCGGCCCGGGCCGTCCGGTGGGCGCGCGGCGCCGCCCGGCCGCCCGGCGCTGCTGCACCTGGGCCCGGGCGAGGTCGCGCAGTTCGGGCGCGGTGAGCCCGGCCGACCGCTCGCCATCCCCCTCGCCGACCAGGGCGTCTCGCGCCGCGCCGGCGAGATCACCGCCGCCGAGGACTACTGGCGGCTCTCCAACTTCAGCGCCTCCGCGACGTATGTGGTGGAGAACCTCGAAGGGGCCGGCGAGCACGTCAAGGTGGCCCCCGGCCGGCTGGGCGCGCCGGTGCCGTTCGAGTTCTCCCGGGTCCTCCTGCCGGCCCTCGGCGGACCGGCCGCGTTCAAGGTCTTCGCACCCCAACACGCCTATCTGGAGGGCGAACCGGCCACCGACGAGGGGGAGCTGACGGTCAGCCCGTTCGCCCTCGACCCGACCTCCAAGTACTTCCTCGTCCTGCTCGCCCTCTGCGAGCCCCGACTGCGCTCGCCGTCCGCCGCCTTCGTCCCCGGCGTCACCGACGTGCTGGCCCGGCTGCGCGCCCTGCCCTCCTGCCAGGGGCTCACCCGATCCGCCGTCAACTACCACATCGACTACCTGGTGGCCACCAAACTGCGGCTGCGCGAGGCACCCGACGAGATCGCGGAGGAGGCGGCCCGGGGCGGCGGCAAGCGGGAGGAACTCGTCGCCCTGGCCCTGAGGTTCGACCTCGTACGGGAGGAGCACCTGGCCCTGCTCCCACCCCGGCGGGTCGGCTGACCCCGTCGTGTCGTCGCCCGTCCGGCCCGGTGACCGGGGATCAGTGCGGCCCGGTGAACCGCCCTTCGACGTGCCGTTCGGCTACGCCGTCGCCGGGTACCGCATCGGCGAGCCGATCGGCGCCGGCGCCTGGGGCAGCGTCTACGCCGCCCACCGGCCTGGCCGGCCGGCCGACCTCGCGGTCAAGTTCCTCTGCCCGGCCCGGCTCAGCCCCGGCCAGCGCCGCACCATGGCGCAGATCGCGCGCAGCGAGATGCGGTTCAGCCGCCGCGCGGACCACCCGAACCTGATCCGCACACTCGCCGTCGTCACCGTCGACGACCCCGCGCACCCACGGCTAGACGGCGCCCTGGCCCTGGTGATGGAACGCGCCGCCGCCAGCCTCCAGGACGTTCTCGCCGACGCCCGGCCGCACACCCCCGTCCCCGGCGCCGAACGGATCCTCGCCGGGATCTGCGCCGGCCTCGCCCACATGCACGCCGCGGGCTGGGTGCACGGTGACCTCAAGCCCGGCAACATCCTGCTGATGCCGGACGGCACCGCCAAACTCGCCGACTTCGGCCTCACCGCCGAACTGGAGGGCACCCACGCCTACGGCCCGCCGCTCGGCTCGCCCGACCACGTTCCACCCGAGTGGTGGTCCCAGCGCACCGGTGTCCGCGGCGTCGTGGTGCGGCCGAGCGCCGACATCTGGGCCTTCGGCGTCGTCGCCCACCAGTTGCTCACCGGCGGGCTGCACCCCTTCCTCGGCGCCACCGCCCGCGCCCGCTCGCTCGCCGCGCAGGCCTACGCGCGCGGCGCGGCCCCGCTGCGACTGGACGACGCGCTGCCCGCGCGCCGTCGCCCGGCCGTCGCGGCCTGCCTGGCGGCGGACCGCGCGGAGCGGGCCCGGGTGGACCTCGCCGCCCTGGGGGCCGAGCTGCTGGCCGCGGCGGCGGAGCGGCCCGGGGCGGCCGGGGAGGGTCGCCTCGGCCGTCTCCTCGGCCGTCGCCCCGGCCGTCGGCCCGGGCTGCTGGCGGGAGCCGGCCTGGTCACGGTGGTCACCGCCGCACTGCTCCTCAGCGGTGGCCCGGAGCCGACCGGATCGATGCCGGGCGGATCACTGTCGGGCGGATCGCCGTCGGGCGTCCTGACGGTCCGCCTTCTTCTTCTTGTCCTCGGGTTCGTAACCCGGGCGCATGGCCCACAGCGGTTCGAGGATCTCGTCCAGTTCGG
>NZ_JBFAJO010000042.1:0-81954 GCF_040655255.1 Kitasatospora sp. NPDC050463 | reverse complement strand
TCGGCGCTCCGTCGCTCCTTCGTCGCTCCGTCGCTTCTCCCTTTCGGCACCGGCGCGGCCCTTCGGCTCGGGGCGGGTTCGGTGCGGGGCTGGGGTCACTACGGGTGGGACGGGGTTGGGGCCTCGGGGCGGGGTTCCGGCTCGCTCGGGGTGTGTTCGGGTCAGACGCTGAGGCGGCGCAGGGCCTCCGCGTGCAGCAGGCCGTTGCTGGCCACGGCGTCGGCGCCGCCCGGGCCGGGGACGCCGTCCAGGCCGGTGAACCGGCCACCGGCCTCCTCGACGATGATGCAGTTCGCGGCCATGTCCCAGAGCGACAGCTCCGGTTCGGCGGCGATGTCCACCGCGCCCTCGGCGACCATCATGTAGGACCAGAAGTCCCCGTAGGCGCGGGTGCGCCAGCAGGCCCGGGTGAGGTCCAGGAACGAATCGAGCCGGCCGCGCTCCTCCCAGCCGGAGAGCGAGGAGTAGGAGAACGAGGCGTCCTCCAGTCGGGAGACGCCGGAGACGTGGATCCGAGCGGCCTTGGTCAGGCTGCGGCCCGCGAAGGCGCCGAGGTCCTTGGCCGCCCACCAGCGGCGGTTCAGCGCGGGGGCGGAGACGATGCCGACCACCGGGCGCTCCACGCCGTCCGGGCCGTCCTCCAGCAGCGCGATCAGGGTGGCCCAGACCGGTACGCCGCGGATGTAGTTCTTGGTGCCGTCGATCGGGTCGATCACCCAGCGGCGGGGGCCGGTGCCCTGCAGGCCGAACTCCTCGCCGAGCACCGCGTCACGCGGCCGGGCGCGCTGGAGCACGCTGCGCACCAGTTCCTCGGCGGCCTTGTCGGCGTCGCTGACGGGGGTGAGGTCGGGCTTGGTCTCGACCTTCAGGTCGAGGGCGCGGAAGCGCTCCAGGGTGACCGAGTCGGCCGAGTCGGCGAGGACATGGGCGAGTCGGAGATCGTCGTGGTAATCGGCCATGGTCGAAACCCTAGCGAGCCCCACCCGATCGGGACAGTCGGGCTCGCGGAGCGGACCCCGCCCGAACCGCACCCCCGCCCCGAGCCGGAACCTTGCCCCGAAGCCCCACCCCCGCGCCACCCGTAGTGAACCCCGGCCCCGCGCCAATCCGCCCCGAGCCGAAGGGCCGCGCCGGTGCCGAAAGGGAGAAGCGCGGGAGCGACGAAGGAGCGACGGAGCGCCGACCGTCGGCGCCGGATCAAGCGGCCCGGAGGCGAGCGGGCGAAGAAACAGCCCGGAGGCGAGCGGGCGACAAACAGGGCGACAAACAGGGCGACAATTCAGTGCGCCGAGCCGCTCAGTTGGAGCCCGATCACACCGGCGATCACCAGCGAGATCGAGACCAGCTTGAGCACCGAGCTGGTCTCGTCCAGGAAGAGCATGCCGTAGATCGCGGTGCCGGCCGCGCCGATGCCGGTCCAGACCGCGTAGGCCGGACCGACCGGCAGGCTCTTCAGGGAGAGGGTGAGCAGGCCGAAGCTGCTGAGGGCGAAGACGCAGAAGCTGATGGTGGGCCAGAGCTTGGTGAAGCCTTCACTGAGCTTGAGGTTGATCGCGAAGCCGGTCTCCAGGAGGCCGGCCAGGATCACCAGGGCCCATGCCATCGCGTGCCCTCCCTGTCGATCGACGGGCCGGGCCGTGATCCGGCCCGACTTTCCTATGATCACCAGGCTGGCCCGCTCCGACACCTCGAACGCGCGAAAACGGCCGGGGCCGCGCCGTCAGTCGCCCTCGCGGGTCTCCTTGCTCGCCAGCAGACGGCGCAGCGAGTACAGCCGGGCCTGCTCCGCGTGGCCGTCCGTGACCCAGGCGTCCAGCGCGCAGTCCGGCTCGTCGTGGCTGCACGCGCGCGGGCAGTCGGCGGTACCGGGCTCCAGGTCGGGGAAGGCGTGGATGACCCGGGACGGGTCGATGTGCGAGAGGCCGAAGGAGCGGAAGCCCGGGGTGTCGATCACCCAGCCCGGGTCGAGCGCCTTCTTCGAGCCCGGCTTGACGCCCGGTGGCGGCGGCAGTCGCAGCGCCAGCGCCGAGACGGTGGTGTGCCGGCCGCGGCCGGTCACCGCGTTGACCACCCCGGTGGTCCGCTGGTGCAGCGGTACGAGGGCGTTGACCAGGGTGGTCTTTCCGACGCCGGAGTGTCCGATGAACACCGTCGAGCGGCCGCGCAGGTGCGCCCGGACGGCCTCGGCGCCCTCGGTGGCCAGCTCGTCCCGGCGGGTCACCACGTAGTTGATGCCGAGCGGCGCGTAGGACTCCAGCAGCGGCTCGGCCGGGGCCAGGTCGGACTTGGTGAGCACCAGGAGCGGCTCCATCCCGGCGTCGTACGCGGCCACCAGGCAGCGGTCGATCAGCCGGGGCCGGGGCTCGGGGTCGGCCAGCGCGGTGACGATGGCCAGCTGGTGGGCGTTGGCGACGACGATCCGCTCGAACGGGTCGTCGTCGTCCGCGGTCCGGCGCAGCACCGAGGTGCGCTCCTCGACCCGGACGATCCGGGCCAGGGTGTCGGCGTCCCCCGAGAGGTCGCCGACGATGTTGACGATGTCGCCGACGACGACGCCCTTGCGGCCCAGCTCACGGGCCTTCATGGCGACGATCTCGCGTTCCTGCTTCGTTCCCGCGTCCAGCAGGCAGGTCAGCCGGCCGCGGTCGACGGTGAGCACCATCGCCTCGGCCGCGTCCTCGTGCTTGGGCCGGATCCTGGTCCGCGGCCGGGATCCCCGACGTGCGGGGCGGTTGCGGATGTCGTCCTCGTCGGAGTCCTTGCCGTAGCGGCGCATGTGCCCAGTCTCCCGCTCAGCCGCCCACCACTGTTCCGCCGAGCAGCTCGTCCCACATCTTCGGGAAGTCCGGCAGGGTCTTGGCGGTGGTGGCCACGTTCTCCACCTGGACGCCGTCGACCGCCAGGCCGATCACCGCGGCGGCGGTGGCCAGGCGGTGGTCCTCGTAGGTGTGGAAGACGCCGCCGTGCAGCTTGCGCGGGCGGATCCGCAGGCCGTCCTCGGTCTCGGTGACCTCGCCGCCGAGGTCGTTGATCTCCTTGGCCAGCGCGGCCAGCCGGTCCGTCTCGTGCATCCGCAGGTGCGCGATGCCGTACAGGTGGGACTCCGAGTCGGCGAGCGCGGCGACGGCGGCGATCACCGGGGTCAGCTCGCCGACGTCGTGCAGGTCCGCCTCGATGCCGTGGATCCGGCCGGTGCCGGTGAACTGCAGGCCCTCGTCGGTGAACTCGCAGACGCCGCCCATCTGCGTGTAGATGTCGCGCAACTGGTCGCCGGGCTGGGTGGTGTGCTTCGGCCAGTCGCGGACGGTCACCCGGCCGCCGGTGACCAGGGCGGCGGCGAAGAACGGCGCCGCGTTGGAGAGGTCCGGCTCGACCACCATGTCGCGGCCGAGCAGCGCGCCCGGCGTGACCCGCCAGACGTCCTTCTCGCCGCCGTCCTCCGGGGCGTCCACCTGGGCGCCGGCCAGCCGGAGCATCTCGACCGTCATCCGGATGTGCGGCAGCGAGGGGACCGGCCCGCCGACGTGGCGGACCTCGACGCCCTGGTTGTACCGGGCGCCGGAGAGCAGCAGGGCGGAGACGAACTGCGAGGAGGAGGAGGCGTCCAGCTCCACCACGCCGCCGTCCAGCGCGCCGGTGCCGTGCACGGTGAGCGGGAAGGCACCGCGGCCGCCGTCGTCGATCCGGGCGCCGAGCGCGCGCAGGGCGTTGATCACGCCGTGCTGGGGGCGCTCGTAGCTGCGCGGGTCGCCGTCGAAGTGCACCGGGCCGTCGGCGAGGACGGCGAGCGGGGGAAGGAAGCGCATGACCGTGCCGGCGTTGCCGACGTCGACGGAGGCCGGGCCGCGCAGCGCGGGCGCGGGGATGACCCGCCAGGCCTCGCCGCCGCCGACGCCACCGGAGTCGTTGTTGACCTGCTCCTCGATGCCGACACCGAGCGCGCGCAGGCCGTCGGCCATCAGCTGGGAGTCCCGGCTGCGCAGCGGGCGCCGCACCCAGCCGGGTTCGGTGGAGAGGGCGGCCAGCACCAGAGCCCGGTTGGTGACCGACTTGGAGCCGGGGATGGTGACGGTGGCGTCAACGGGGGCGGTCGCGACGGGGGCGGGCCACAGGGTCTCGGTCATGGGGCAAGTTTAGGGGCCGTACGGGAACTGTCCGCTCGGGTAGGCGCGGGGCGGCCCTTCGGCGCGGGGTGGGGGCTCAGGGAGCGGGCAGCAGCCAGCTCGCGCCGAGGGCCAGGCAGGCGAGTGCGGTGATCAGGAAGAGGGCGACCCAGGCCAGGCCGGGTACGCCGGTGAGCCTGGCCAGCTGGTCGGCGTCGGAATCCCGGGCCTGGTCGCGCCGGCGCTGGTGCTGCAGCTCCAGCACCGGGCGGACGGCGCCGAGCAGCAGGAACCAGCTGCCGAGGCAGGCGAAGCCGGCCTGGACGTCGGTGCTGCCGAACCAGGAGACCAGGAAGAAGGCGGCGCCGGCGAGCAGGACGGTGAGGAAGCCGAAGGCGTTGCGGATCCGGACCAGCAGTGCCAGCAGCAGGGCGATCGCCAGCCAGAGCAGCAGGGTGATCCGGTCGGCCGCGAGCAGCGCGGCGCAGCTGAGGCCGAGCAGGGCGGGGGCGGTGTAGCCGGCGGCGGCGGTGAGCACCATGCCCGGGCCGGTCGGGCGGCCGTAGGAGAGGGTGAGGCCGGAGGTGTCCGAGTGCAGCCGGATCCCCGCGAGCTTGCGGTTGGTGGCGACGGCGGCCAGGCCGTGGCCGCCCTCGTGGGCGATTGTGATCGCGTTGCGGGCGAATCGCCACAGGGGGCGGGCGGTCACCACGAGCAGCGCGACGGCGCCGGTGGCCAGGGTCAGCCAGCCGGGCGGGGCGGGCTGGGTGCCGGTCACGCGGTCCCACACCTCGCCGATGCTCTGTGCGTCCATGCCTGCTCCCCGCTTTCGTCCGGCCCTGCCCGGGGTGCCCGTGTCGGCCCCGTCCGGGGTGGCAGCCTCCCATGCGGGGACGAGCGGGCGGGAGGGGGTGGTTCGCACTTCGGGATGAGGAAGTGCTGAGAGCGGCGGTCGTGGCAAGCTGACGGCATGTGCGGTCGCTTCGCCTCCAGCAGCCAGCCCGAGGACATCGTCGAGCTCTTCGGAGTCCAGCAGTGGGACCCGGCCGAGACGCTGGCCCCCAGCTGGAACGTCGCACCGACCGAGCGGGCCTTCGTGGTGCTGGAGCGGCAGCGCAGGGGGGAGCCGGCGCCGGTCCGGCAGCTGCGGGTGCTGCGCTGGGGTCTGGTGCCGCAGTGGGCGAAGTCCCCCGAGACCGCGGTGAAGATGATCAATGCCCGCTCGGACACGGTGCACGAGAAGCCGTCGTACCGGCAGGCCTTCGCCTCCCGGCGGTGCATCCTGCCGGTCGACGGCTACTTCGAGTGGCAGACCCTGCCGGGCGAACGCGGCAAGCCCCGGAAGAAGCCGTTCTTCGTCTCCCGGGCGGACGGCGCCCCGCTGGCACTGGCCGGGTTGTACGAGTTCTGGCGCAATCGGGCGGTGCCCGCCGACCACCCGGAGGCCTGGCTGGTGACCTTCACCGTCGTCACCACCGAGGCGGAGGAGCTGCTCGCCCCGATCCACGAGCGGATGCCGCTCTTCCTGGACCGGGAGACCTTCGACGACTGGCTGGACCCGGGGCTGGACGACCCGGACGGGATACGCCGGCTGCTCGTCCCCCCGCCGCCCGGCGCGCTGGTGGCCACGCCCGTCTCGCCGGCCGTCGGCAGCATCCGCAACAACGGTCCGGAGCTGACCCGGCCGTGGGTCGAGGTCGAGCACGAGACCACCCTGTTCTGAGCACCGCCCTTCCGAGTACTGGAGCCCACGCCGTGACGCAGGAACTCGTCCCCACGCCCGCCGGGGACGCCCGGATCAGCTACCACCGGGCGGCCGCCCCGAAGGCGGTGCTGGCGCTCGGCCACGGCGCCGGCGGCGGGACCGGGGCACGCGACCTGGTGGCACTGGCGGGCGCGCTGCCTGAGCGGGGGATCACGGTGGCGCTGGTCGAGCAGCCCTGGCGGGTGGCCGGGAAGCGGCTGGGGCCGGCGCCCAGGACGCTGGACACCGGGTGGACGCCGGTCGCCGAGCGGCTCGCCGGGCAGGGCCTGCCGCTGGTGGTCGGCGGGCGCAGCGCCGGGGCCCGGGTTGCCTGCCGGACGGGCGCCGCCACCGGCGCGGTCGGGGTGGTGGCGCTGGCCTTCCCGCTGCACCCGCCGGGCAAGCCGGAGAAGAGCCGGGCCGAGGAGCTGCTGGAGTCGGGGCTGCCGACGCTGGTGGTGCAGAGCGTGGCGGACCCGTTCGGCGGGCCGGAGGAGTTCCCGGCGCTGCCGGCCGGGCACGAGCTGGTGTCGGTGCCGTACGGCAGCCACGGCTTCGAGGTGCCCAAGCGGGCGCCGATGGGACAGGACGAGGTGCTGGAACTGATCACCGGTGCGGTCGGCGACTGGCTCCTCGGCCTGCTCTGACCCGCTCGGGAACGGGCTGTCCCGGTCCGCTCACCCGGGCGAGTGAAAACCTGCCGGGGGCCGGGAATGCGGGCGCCGTCGGCATGGTTGAGATGGTCGTCAGCTTGAGTCCCGGGTGGAAGGCAGCACAGATGGGTTCGATCGCGTGCCCCGAGCGGCCTGAGGAGCGCGAGGCCGCCACGGCATTCGCCCCCTCTTGGTCGGACTGGCTTGTCGCGGGCGAGAAGCCCGTCAGCCCGATATCCTCCATTTCGGGGCCGCCCGTGGTGGGCAGCCATGCCGAGGAGGTGGGTCCGGTCGTCGGGACCGAGCACGAGGCCGAGCCGGGCCGGGGCCCGGAGGAGAGCCTGCCCGCGGGTGAGGCGCTCACCGGTGAGGAGCTGGCCGAGGCGATCGGTGAGGACACCTTCCGCGTGTCCGCACAAGAGAGCGAGGAGGCCCGGCGGGAGCGCTTCGAGCGCGACGCCCTGGGCTTCCTGGATCCGATGTACTCGGCGGCGCTGCGGATGACCCGCAACCCGGCCGACGCGGAGGACCTGCTCCAGGAGGCGTTCGCGAAGGCGTACGCGTCCTTCCACCAGTTCCGCGAGGGCACCAACCTCAAGGCCTGGTTGTACCGCATCCTCACCAACACGTTCATCAACTCGTACCGCAAGAAGCAGCGCGAGCCCCAGCGGACCGCCGCGGAGGAGATCGAGGACTGGCAGCTGGCCCGGGCCGAGTCGCACATGTCGACCGGTCTGCGCTCGGCCGAGACCCAGGCGCTCGACCACCTCCCCGACAGTGACGTGAAGGACGCCCTCCAAGCCATCCCGGAGGAATTCCGAATCGCCGTGTATCTCGCGGACGTAGAGGGCTTTGCGTACAAGGAGATCGCGGACATCATGGGTACTCCCATCGGTACGGTGATGTCCCGACTGCACCGTGGCCGCCGTCAGCTGCGCGGCATGCTGGAGGACTACGCCCGGGAGCGCGGGCTGGTTCCGGCCGGCAGCGGGGCAGGGCAGGAAGCGAAGGGCTCGGGCTCATGAGCTGCGGCGATCCGCACGACACCGAGTGTGGCGAGGTCCTCGACCACCTCTACGAATTCCTCGACAACGAGATGGCCGAGGGCGACTACGCCAAGTTGCGGGTGCACTTCGAGGAGTGCTCGCCGTGCCTGGAGAAGTACGGTCTGGAGCAGGCCATCAAGGCGCTGATCAAGCGGTGCTGCGGGTGCGACGACACCCCGGCCGACCTGCGGGGCAAGGTCCTGGCCAGGATCGACTCGATCCGGGCCGGGCAGCGCTCCGGCGAGGCGGTGGGGGTCGCCGTCGACCCCACGGCCGAGGCACACGGCGAGGTCTCCGATCAGGGCCGGAAGTCGGCGAAGGCCTCCGCCGAGTCGGTGGCCAGGCCGGGTACGCCGGTCGAGGCGGGCGCACCGGCGGATTGAGCGGGCTGCCCTCCCACGGCGGGCCGCCCACCTGAGGACTCAGCGGCCCCCGGAGCATGTGCTCCGGGGGTCGCTCCCTTTCTGCTTACGTGCGCCGTCACTCGTTCGAGTGAGTTGGTGGTGCGCCAACTGCGGCATTCCGCGATCATGCGTCCCCACGCGGGGACGGCGGCCTATCCTCCTGACGGACACTCACCGCCGGTAGCCCGGCGGGCTGAGCGCGGAGCGGGCCAGGACGGCGGGGAGGTCGAGATCGCTACCGACAGTGGAGACACGGACCTGCCGACCGGCGCGGTGTGCTACCTCGTGGCCGTTCCGGTGGCGGCGTTCTGCTGCCTGCTGCCACTGCTGCCCGTACCGGCCCCGGCGGGCGTGCCGCGCTGGCTCGGCGCCCCCGTGGACTGGCCCAAGGTCGGTCTGCTGGCCTTCCTCCACGGCTGCTGGGAGTCGCTCGCGCAGGGGCAGCCGACACCCTGCCGACGGCTGCTGCGCGCCCTGCTGCGCCGGCCGTCGCCGCCCGCCCGGCCGCCGGCCCGGCCGTTGGCCAACGCCTTCTTCCCGGTGCTGTTCGCCGGGGTGCTGATGCTGGCACCGGCCGCCGCCGCGCTGGTCGCGGTGCCGATCGCCCTGCTGGGCGACACCCGGCCGGAGTGCCGTCGGCGGCAGGTGTGGAACGGCGCGCAGCTCGCCCTCTCCGCCTTCGCCGCCTCGGCGGTCTTCCACCTGCTCGCCGGACCGCAGCTGCTGCTCGGCTCCCGCTTCCCGGCCGCCCTGCTGCCCGGATTCGCCGCCCTGGCCGCGTTCTGCCTGGCCAACGGGGTACTGGTGGGCGGCATGCTGGTGCTGGCCGAGGGTCGGCGGGCGACCGTCCTGCTGCGCGGCCCGGCCGCCGCGCTCGGCCTGCCGGTGCTGGTGCACGCGGCCGGCGGCCTGATGGTCGCGGTGCTCTGGCAGGGCCCGTACGGCGCCTTCGCGGCGCTGCTGGCGCTGCTGCCGCTCTCCATCTCGGCCTGGGTCTTCGCCCAGGGCCACCGCGAGCGGGACGCCCACCAGGCCACCGTCCAGGCGCTGGTCCAGGCGGTCGAGATCAAGGACGCCTACACCCGCGGGCACAGCGAACGGGTCGGCAAGGCGGCGGTGTTGATCGCCGGTCAGCTGGGCATGGAGGCCGAACGGCTGCGCACCCTGCGGTTCGCGGGCATCCTGCACGATGTCGGCAAGCTCGGTGTCGCCACCGAACTGCTGCGCAGAAACGGTCCCCTGGACGAGGCCGAGCGGCGGGCCGTCGAGGTGCACCCGGTGCACGGGTACGAGCTGGTGCGGGAGATCGCCTTCCTCGGCGAGGCGCACGCCGCGATCCTGCACCACCACGAGCGGATGGACGGCCGCGGCTATCCGAGCGGGCTGGCGGGTGAGCAGATCCCGGAGTTCGCGCGGATCATCTCGGTCGCCGACGCCTTCGACTCGATGACCTCCACCCGGTCCTACCGGCGCGGGCGGCCGGTCACGGAGGCGGTGGCGGAGCTGGAACGCTGTTCGGGCAGCCAGTTCGACCCGGTGATGGTCCGGGCGCTGGTCGAGGCGCTCGCCGTGCACGACTGGCAGCCGGTGCTGCCGCCGTCCGACGACTGCATCCGGGCGGTGCCCGACATTCCGCTCGGCGTGCCCGAACCGGTGCGGTCGAGCCCGCGCCGGGTACCCGCCCAGGGCGGCAACGTGCCGACGGCCGGACCGTCGTGAGCGGCGGCCCGCCGGTGGGCGGGGTGGCCGCGGTGCACGCCGGGGCCGTCGTCCTGCTGGCGTTCGCGTTCGGCGCGGTGGCGGTCCGCGGGATGGCCGAGCCCGGGGTGGCCCTGGCCTTCACCGTGCTGATCGCGCTCGGCGAGTGCGTCCGGATCACTCTGCCGGGCGATCGCGAGCAGGCACCGATCGGTGCCGCCGGTGCGCTGGCGTACGCGCTGCTGGGGCCGCTGCGCGGGCTGCCCACCGCGCACGGCGTGCTCCAGGCGGTCGCGGTGACCGGCGCGGGCCTGCTGCTCGCCCTGCTGCCGGCGGTCGCGCTGCCCCGGGGCGTCCGGCGCCGTTCCCGGGCGCCGTGGCGGGACCGGGCCCGGCTCGACGGCGCCGCCCGGCGGCTGCTCGGGGCGGGGTTCGCGGCGGCGATCTTCCAGCCGCTCTACAACAGCGGACTGGTGGACCGGTTCTCGGCCGACGGCCCCGCGTACGGGGTGTTCCTCACGGTGGTGGCCGCGCTGGCCGCCCTGTGCGACGCCACCCTGGCGGCGGTACTGCGGCGGGCCCGGAGCGGCCTGCGGTTCCCGGCGGCGCTGGAGGACGAGCTGCGGTCACTGTTCGGGATCGGCTCGGCGATCGCCGCCACCGGGATGCTGGTCAGCCTCGCGGCGGGCGAGGTCGGGCTCTGGGCGCTGCCGCTGTTCTGCACGCCGCTGCTGCTGGCACAGGTGTCGTTCCGGCGGGCCGCCGCCGTCCGGGCCACCACCGGGCAGACCATCGCCAGCCTGGCCAAGGCCACCGAGGTGGCCGGCTACACCCCGCGCGGCCACGCCCGCCGGGTCGCCGACACGGCGTGCGCGGTCGGGCGCGAGCTGGGCCTGAGCACCCGCGAGCTCGCCCTGCTGGAGTACGCGGCGCTGATGCACGACGTCGGGCAGCTGTCGCTGGTCGAACCGGTGCCGGACGGGGCGACGGCGCTGCTCCCGGAGGAGGAGCAGCGGCGGATCGCCCGGCTGGGCAGCGAGGTGATCCGGAGGACGGGAGTACCGCGACAGGTGGCCGAACAGGTCGCCCGGCTGGCGGACCCCTGGCACGGGCGGCCGAAAGCGGACGAGCCGGCGGTGCCGCTCGCCGCGCGGATCATCCGGGTGGCGAACGCGCACGACGACCTGCTGACGGCGGCGCGGGGGCGCGGGGTGGGAGAGGCGGTCGGGCGCTTGGAGGTGCTGGAGGTGCTGCGACTGGGGCGGGGGAGGGTCTATGACGGGCGGGTGGTGGATGCGTTGGTGAGGGTGCGGGGGTAGTTGCCGGCCGGGGGTGGCGGGGGGTTGGGGTTGAGGTGGGGCGTCGGGGCGGGCAGGCTGGGTAGGGGTGGGGGTCGGGAGCGGGTCGAACCGTGCTTGTGGGAGGCGCGGGCGGTGGCGGGCGTGGTTGGATGCGGTCGTAGCGTGGAACACCGACCCGGGGCACCGGGCCCGTGGCGCGGGAGCGGCTACGGGACTTGAGCGGACGACGACGGCAGGGACGAACGTGAGGATCTTCCACCGGGCACGGCACCGGCCGTCCGCCACCTGGCGGCAGACGACCGATCGGGCTTTCACGCTGATCGGCGACGGCCGGTACGAGGACGCGGGCGCCCTGCTGGTGATGGCGGCCGATCTGGAGCCGTGGCTGTCGGACTCGTGGTTCAACCTCGCGCTGCTGCACAAGTTCCGCCGGGACTGGGAGCAGGCGCGGGCCGCCGGGCTGCGGGCGGTGGCGCTGCTGGACCGGGAGCAGGGTGCCCCCGACTGGTGGAACCTGGGGATCACGGCGACGGCCCTGCAGGACTGGCCGCTGGCGCGGCGGGCCTGGCAGGCGTACGGGCTGCGGCTGCCGGGCGGGGCCGGGGCCCGGTCGGACGGCCCGGTCAGCCTCGACCTGGGGACGACGCCGGTGCGGCTGTCGCCGGACGGGGAGTCCGAGGTGGTGTGGGGGCGGCGGCTGGATCCCGCGCGGATCGAGGTGCTGTCCATCCCGCTGCCGTCGTCGGGCCGCCGCTGGGGCGAGGTGGTGCTGCACGACGGCGCCCCGCACGGCGAGCGGGTGACCGACGGGGTGGCGTACCCGGTGTTCGACGAGATCGAGCTGTGGGCGCCGTCCCCGGTGCCGACCTACGTGGTGCTGCTGCAGGCCGCCACGGCGGGTGACCGGGACGCCCTGGAGCGGCTGGTCGCGGACGCGGGGTACGCGGCGGAGGACTGGACGTCGTCGGTGCGGCTGCTCTGCCGGGCGTGTTCGGAGAGCCGGATGGCGTCCGACGACGGGCACACCGCGCACCACGACCCGCACGACGACGGGGACGCGGCCCACCCGGGGCACCTGAGCCATCTGAGTCAGGGCGCGGGCGGGATGTCCTGGCTGGTGGAGCGGGAGTGCGGGATCGCGGCTCCGGCGGTGCTGGTGCGGACGCTGCTGGACCGCTGGGTGGCGGCGGCCCCGGGGACCAGGGCGTATCGGGATCTCGAAGAAGTCTGCTGAGCGGGCGGCTTACCCTTGATCGGTATACCTCGGTAGTCCACGGAATCGGAAGATAAGCAGCGATGGCGGAGCAGCACGACCACCAGCACGACCACGACCACGAGCCCGAGCAGGGCGAGGCCCAGCCGGTGAAGGTGGTCGGCGAGGAGCCGGACCTCTCGAAGGGCACCGCGCGTCCGATCACCGTGTACGGCAACCCGGTGCTGCACCGGGAGGTCAAGACCGTCACGGCCTTCGACGGCGAGCTGTCGGCGTTGATCGACGACATGTTCCAGTCGATGTACGCGGCCGAGGGCGTCGGCCTGGCCGCGAACCAGGTCGGCGTGGACCTCAAGGTCTTCGTCTACGACTGCCCGGACGACGAGGGCGTGCGTCACATCGGCCACGTCGTCAACCCCGTCCTGGAGGAGCTGCCGGCCGGCGGCAAGCGGGTGCTGGACGACGGCAACGAGGGCTGCCTCTCGGTGCCGACCGCGTACGCCGAGCTGCCCCGGCCGGACTACGCCGCGGTGACCGGGCAGGACAAGGACGGCAACCCGATCCGGGTCGAGGGCACCGGCTTCTTCGCGCGCTGCCTGCAGCACGAGACCGACCACCTGTACGGGTTCCTGTACATCGACAAGCTGTCGAAGCGGGACCGCAAGGACGCGCTGCGGCAGATGGCCGAGGGCACCCCGCGGTACGCGACGGTGTCGAACGACTGACGTCCGACGGCGTGTTGAAGGCCGGTGCGGCGGGTCGCACCGGCCTTCGTCGTACCGGGACGCGGGCTGCTACTGGACGAGCAGCCACTCCGGGCCGTAGGTGAAGCGGGGGTTGGAGGGCAGCTTGACGCCGTTGATCTGCTGGGCGGTGCGGCGCATCGAGCCCATCAGGCCGATGGCCGGGCCGATCGAGTCGGCGCCTGCGTCGCCCCAGGCGTCCTGGAGGGCGTGCAGCATGTCGCTGTAGTGCTGGTTGAAGGTGTGCAGGAGGGCGGCGGTGGTCTGGTCGGGCTCGTTCCCGGGGGAGTTGGCCCAGCCGCCGGCGGGGACGCGGGCGACCGGGGAGGTGTCCGGCAGCGGGACGTCGGGGCCGGTGAACTCGTACTCCCGCGTCTGGTCGTTGCGGACCAGCTTCCTGCCGACGGCGATCTCCTTGAAGGCGTAGTAGTGGGCGAGTTCGTCCGGGGAGCCGGGGAAGGGGTTCAGCGGGGAGGCCGTGGTGCCCTCGCCCTGTTCCTGGATGATGTTGATCGCCTTCAGGACGTCGTCGATGGTGTTCATCGGGACGATGTCATTGCCGGCGCCGTGGCTCGACCCGAGCTGGAAGCTCACCTGTCGCTGCCCGGTGAGCAGGTGCGCGAACCTGGGGAAGACGTTGGCGATCCGCTGGTAGAAGGCGCCGATGGTGTTGCCGTCGGCGGCGAAGGCGAGCGGGTGCTCGGGCTTCTCGATGTCGGAGAACAGGCAGGCCGACTCGCGGGTCAGCCCGCTGAGGAAGACCTCCAGGCCGGGGTTGACGCCGCCGGGGAGTTCGCCAGGGTACTTCGGGACGGTGGCGGGGTCGGTGAGGACGACGGTGCCTCCGATGCTGGTGAGCATGTTGCAGACCAGGCCGAAGTGCGACATCTCGTCGAAGACGATCTCGCGGATGGTGTGGCGGACCGGCTTGCTGTTGTCCGCGTCGGTGATCGACCAGAGCGCGGTGGCGTACGGCGGGATCGTGGAGAGCTCAAGCATGATGGCCCGCTGGAGGGCGTCCTTGAGTTCCTGCTCGGTCCACTCCTCCTCCGCCATGTTCATGAGCTGGACGATGGCGTCGCTCTGGTAGTCGAGGATTCCGGTCGTCACGGTGGGCCCCTTTCGTTCGGCTGTGCGCCGGACCGTAGCCGGGGGCGGATCGTGCACGGAGGTGTCTCGCCGGTGTGGCCCGGGAGTTCATCCGAACGGGCGGGGCGCACCGGGCCCGGGGTGGATCTCGACGACACCCGGCTGATCGGCCGGGCACCCCGCCGCGCCCGCGCAGGAAGTCGGCCTGTCCGACTTCCTGCGTAGGGGCCGCCTCCCCCCGCAGGGGGAGTGGGATCGTGCGGCGGCCGGATTCTCCGCAGGTGCTCACCCCGGAAGACTCGGATCACCTCGCCGAACCCGACGATCCCCGGAGAACCCCATGGCCGCCGTGACCGCCCTCCCGCTGCTCGACCGGACCGACCGCCCTTCCGGGTGGGCCGGTTACGCGGCCGCCGGGGCCGCGCTCGCCTATGCGGCACCGCACTTCTGGTGGGGCGCCGGCGTCGCGGCGACCTTCCCGGGCGACTTCGCTTCGGCGCCGCACGGCACGTGGGCGGCGGCGATCGGATACTGGGGGATGGGGCTGGTCGCCGTATTCGGCGCGGTGCTCTCGCTCGCCCTGGTACGCCCGTGGGGCCGGCGGATCCCAGCCCGCCTGATCGCCGTTCCGGCGGCGGTCGCCTCCGTCGGCATGACGCTCTGGGGCTTCACCTACTTCGCCATGCAGTACCTGCTCGCCGCCGACCGCGTGGTCCCGGCGCCCGCCTTCGCCGCGAAGGACGCCCACCCGCAGGCCGCTTGGGGTCTCTTCTGGTACGGCCTCTTCCTCGCCTGGGGCCTCGCTCTGGGCCTGGCCGCCCGCCACCGCCTTCGCCGTACGACCTGCGCGAACTGCGCGACCTGCGCGGGAGCCTGAGCAGCCGCCACCACGCATGAGAAGTCGGACCGGCCGACCTCCGGGGGAGGCAGTGATGCACCGGAACCGCCTCAGCGGCGGGCACCTACGCGGTGATCCCCCCGGCGCGAACGCCGGGCGGGGCGGAGGAGTTCAGGGCCGGCGCTGCTGTTCGCCGCCGAGGCGTGGGCGGCCTTCCTGACAGGGGTCGGGTGCGGCGAGTTCTGAAGCAACGCGGAGGTGCCCCGCACGGGCCGTGGCCGTGCGGGGCACCTCCGTCGTGTCCGTCTTCCTAGAAGTCGTCGTCGAAGGCGACCGAGCCCTCGACCGCGACCTGGTACGCCGACACCCGGCGCTCGAAGAAGTTGGTCAGCTCCTGGACGTTCTGGAGCTCCATGAACCCGAACGGGTTGGTCGAGCCGTACCGGATCGGCATGCCGAGGCGGGCGAGCCGCTGGTCGGCGACGGCCTGGAGGTACTCGCGCATCGACGCGGTGTTCATGCCGGGCAGGCCCTCGCCGCAGAGGTCCTGGGCGAACTGGAGCTCGGCCTCGACGGCCTCCTCCAGCATCTCGGTGACCTGCTTGGCCATCGTCTCGTCGAAGAGGTCGGGCTCCTCCTCACGGACGGTGTCCACGACCGACATCGCGAAGTCCATGTGCATGGACTCGTCGCGGAACACCCAGTTCGTCCCCGTCGCCAGGCCGTGCAGCAGGCCGCGCGAGCGGAACCAGTACACGTACGCGAACGCGCCGTAGAAGAACAGGCCCTCGACGCAGGCCGCGAAGCAGATCAGGTTCAGGAGGAACGCGCGGCGGTCGTCCTTGGTCCGCAGCGAGTCGATGTGGTCGACCGCGTTCATGTACTTGAAGCAGAACTGGGCCTTCTGGTGGATGGAGGGGATGTTCTCCACCGCGGCGAAGGCCGCGTTGCGGTCCTCCGGGTCCGGAAGGTAGGTGTCGAGCAGCGTCAGGTAGAACTGGACGTGCACGGCCTCCTCGAACAGCTGGCGCGACAGGTACAGCCGCGCCTCCGGGGAGTTGATGTGCTTGTAGAGGCTCAGCACCACGTTGTTGGAGACGATCGAGTCACCGGTGGCGAAGAAGGCGACCAGCCGGCCGATCATGTGCCGCTCGCCCTCGCTCAGCTTGGCGAGGTCGGCGACGTCGGAGTGCAGGTCCACCTCCTCGACGGTCCAGGTGTTCTTGATCGCGTCGCGGTAGCGGTCGTAGAACGACGGGTAGCGCATCGGGCGAAGGGTCAGCTCGAACCCGGGGTCGAGCAGCATCTTCTCGCGGTCGTCGGACATTACTGGCAGGCCTCGCAGGACTCGGGGTTCTCCAGGGAGCAGGCCAGCGCGGCCTCCTCCTCCGGGCTGAGGGTCGGGGACGCCACCGGCACCGGGGCGGCGGCGCGGGCGGTGCCCGACGCGGCCTGCGCGATCCGGGTCGCCGGGCGCGAGCGCAGGTAGTAGGTGGTCTTCAGACCGACCTTCCACGCGTACGCGTACATCGAGCTGAGCTTGCCGATGGTGGGCGCGGCCATGAAGAGGTTCAGCGACTGGCTCTGGTCGATGTACGGCATCCGGGCGGCGGCCAGGTCGATCAGCGCGCGCTGGGGCAGCTCCCACGCCGTGCGGTAGAGCGAACGGACCTCGGCGGGCAGCCAGTTGAGGTCCTGGACGGAGCCGTTGGCGTCGCGCAGCGCGTCCCGGGTCACCTGGTCCCAGACGCCGAGCTCCTTCAGCTCGCGCACCAGGTACGGGTTGACCTGGAGGAACTCGCCGGAGAGGGTCTCGCGCTTGAACAGGTTGGAGACCTGCGGCTCGATGCACTCGTAGACACCGGCGATCGAGGCGATCGTGGCGGTGGGCGCGATCGCGAGCAGCAGCGAGTTGCGCAGACCGGTCTCGGCGATCCGGACGCGCAGCGCCTCCCAGCGGCCGGCCCACTGCGGGGTGGCCGAGCCGAAGTGGTCGATGTGCAGCTCGCCGCGGGCGGCGCGGGTCTCGCCGTAGGCCTCGTGGCGGCCCAGCTGCTCGGCCAGGTCGGCGGAGCGCTCGTACGCGGTGAGCATGATGCGCTCGGCGATGAGGGTGGAGAGGGTCTTCGCCTCGGCGGAGTCGAAGTCCAGGCGGAGCTGGAAGAAGACGTCCTGAAGGCCCATCACGCCGAGGCCGACCGGCCGCCAGCGGGAGTTGGAGGCGCCGGCCTCGGGGGTCGGGTAGAAGTTGATGTCCACCACACGGTCGAGGAAGGTGACGGCGGTGCGGACGGTGGCGTCCAGGCGGTCCCAGTCCATCGCGTTCAGCAGGTCGGCGGCGGTGGCACCGGCGGCGACGTGGGCGCCGAGGTTGACCGAGCCGAGGTTGCAGACGGCGGTCTCGGAGTCGTCCGTGACCTCCAGGATCTCGGTGCAGAGGTTGGAGCTGTGCACCGTGCGGCCGGGCAGCGCGGTCTGGTTGGCGGCGCGGTTGGAGGCGTCCTTGAAGGTCATCCAGCCGTTGCCGGTCTGCGCCAGGGTGCGCATCATCCGGGCGTACAGGGTCTGCGCGGGGATGGTGCGGACGGCCTTGCCGGCCTGCTCGGCCTTCAGGTACGCCTCGTCGAAGTCGGCGCCCCAGAGGTCGACCAGCTCGGGCACGTCGGCGGGGGAGAACAGCGACCAGTCGGCGTTGGCGTTGACCCGGCGCATGAACTCGTCCGGGATCCAGTGCGCCAGGTTCAGGTTGTGGGTGCGGCGCGCCTCCTCACCGGTGTTGTCGCGCAGCTCCAGGAACTCCTCGATGTCCGCGTGCCAGGTCTCCAGGTAGACGCAGGCCGCGCCCTTGCGCCGGCCGCCCTGGTTGACCGCGGCGACCGACGAGTCGAGGGTGCGCAGGAACGGCACGATGCCGTTGGACTTGCCGTTGGTGCCCCGGATCAGGCTCCCGCGCGAGCGGATCCGCGAGTAGGACAGGCCGATGCCGCCGGCGTGCTTGGAGAGGCGGGCGATCTGGGCGTACCGGGAGTAGATCGAGTCCAGGTTGTCCAGCGGCGAGTCCAGCAGGTAGCAGCTCGACATCTGCGGGTGCTTCGTGCCGGAGTTGAAGAGGGTCGGCGAGGAGGTCAGGTACTCCAGCCGGCTCATCAGGCCGTACAGCTCGGAGACCTCGCGCACCGACTGCTCGTTGTCGCCGACCGCCAGGCCGCAGGCGACGCGGAGCAGGAACTGCTGCGGGGTCTCGACGACCTTGCGGGTGATCGGGTGGCGCAGCAGGTAGCGGGACTGCACGGTGCGCAGGCCGAAGTACTCGAAGCGGTCGTCGCCCTCGGGGTCGATCAGCGCGTTCAGGGCGACGGCGTGCTTGCCGACGAAGTCGGCGGTGGCGTCGCCGATCAGGCCCTCGGCGTGGCCGACCGCGATCGAGTCCGAGAAGGTGACCGAGCCCTGGCTGTTCGCCTCGTCGACGATCTCCAGCGCCAGCAGGCGCGCGGCCAGCTTCGAGTACTGCGGGTCCTCGGCGATCATCGACGCTGCGGCGTCCACGGCCAGCCCGCGCAGCTCGGCGAAGTCCGAACCGGCGTGGCGGCCGCGCAGCGCGGCGGCGGCGACATGGCCGGGGTCCACCTGGGGGAGGTCGGTGCTGCGGTCGGTCAGCAGCCGGAGCAGCGTGCCACCGGGGTCGGACACCGTCGGGTCGACGGGGGCGGAGCTGGAACCCTGGGCGGGCAGGGTGACTGAGGCAGCGGTGGTCAAGGCGCTCTCTCCTGGCGGCGATCGGCGTCGGTGGCTCGGGGCCGGGCCGTTCGGGGCAGGGGAGCACGGCGCGACGGCCGGACGGCGTCGCGCGACGGTGGCATCCCCGGCCCGCCCGCGAGGCCCGGAAGTAGTACTGGTGCGAAAGGCCTCTGCGGGGAGGCCAGGCAGCACGCCGTTGGCAGGTACTCGGACTCGCGGGCTCTGTCGGAGCCGCCCGCACACCGCTGCGGGGCAGTCCCGGACTCGCACCGGGTTCCCCTGCGTCGACAGCAGGGTCGAGCATACATCTAGTGGTGTCTGCTCGATGCGACACCACATGTTGTGCGGCATCGCGTGTCGACGTGATGGCCGGTGGTACCGGCAAGGGGCTGTTCCCGGGCTGTTCCGGGGCCGTGTCGGGGCTTTCGCGGCTCTGGCGGCGGGCTGTCCGCGAAGGCTGTTCCGGGGCCGTTTCGGGCCCGTTCCGGGGCCTTCGCGACGCCCTGTGACGGTCGTCGCAGGCGTCCGGGAGCCCGCCGGGTGTTCGGATTCGGAAACGGAACGGCCACCGGGCGGACCCTCCGTCAGGGGCATGCCCTACGATCTCGGCTCATGAGCGAGCGGAGCGAGCGAATCATCAACATCAGCGCGATTCGCGAAGCGACCGCCGAGCGCAGTGAGGTGGGCGCATGAGCGACGGAACGGGCACGCCCGGGGAGTGGGCCGACCGGCCCGCCTCGCCGGGGCAGCAGCCGCCCCCTCCCGCCGGGCCGGGGGGCGCACAGAACCAGCAGCAGCCGGGCACACCCGGACAGGCACCGCAGGGCCCGCCGCCCGGCGGTGGACCTGTCGTGCCCCCGCCCGCGCCGGTGCCGCCGGCTCCCGCGCCGTACCCCGGCGCGCCGCAGCCGGTGCCGCCGGCCCCGGGCGGGTTCGGGCCGCCGCCGGCCTCGTACGGGCCGCCGGTGCCCGCGCCGCAGCCGGCCGTCCCGCCGGTGCCCACGGTGCCTCAGCCGCCCGTGCCTCAGCCGCCGGTGCCGCAGCCTCAGCCACCGGTGCACGTGCAGCCGCCGGCGCCGCAGCCGGTCCAGCACCAGCACCCGCCGGTCCAGCCGCAGCCCCCGGTGCACCCGCAGCCTGTCCAGCCGCAGCCGCAGCCGCAGCCGCAGCCGCCGCAGCACCAGTGGCAGCCGCAGCCCCCGCAGCCCCAGCCCCCGGTGCAGCACGCCGAGCCGGACTGGGCCGCTCTCGCGGACCGCAACGAGGCGGAGGCCAGGCGCAAGGGCCGGACCCGGATCATCGGCGCGGCCGTCGCCCTGCTGGTGGTCGGCGGCCTGGTCGCCGGCGGCCTGCTGTTCATGAACAAGAAGGGCGACGACAAGAAGCCGGTCGCCGAGCCCACGTCCAGCGGTACGGCGGCCACCCAGCTGCCGGCGCCCACGCCCTCCGGCAAGGCGTCCCCGACGGCCACCGCGAGCGCCACGCCCGAGGACCCGTCGAAGCCGCTCTGGGAGGCCACCACCGACCCGGCGCCGCAGGACGCGGCGGCGCTCTTCTCGGCGCTCACCGTGACGGTCAACGGCACCACCTGGAACCGCACCGTGGTCTCGCTCGACTCGCCCTGCTGGGACGGCAACTCCACGGTCGGCGGCCTCGGCAAGGTCCTCGGTGACCAGGGCTGCCGCCAGGTGCTCCGGGCCACCTACGTCTCCGGCGACAGCGCGGTGACGGTCGGCGTCGCGGTCTTCGACCACAAGCAGCAGGCCGAGACCGCGGTGAAGAACTACGTCGGTCACCTCAAGGGCGCCGCCGCCCCCGGCTCCCCGGCGTTCTGCACCACCCCGGGCTGCACCAACACCAAGGGCACCCTGGGCCGGTACGGCTTCTTCACCGTCGAGGGCTCCGCCAAGGGCGGCAACACCGCGGACGCCGCCGCCACGGCGGCCGCCGTGGGCTTCGACGAGCACGTGAAGAACCAGCTGCTCCAGCGCACCAAGGCGGCGGGCGGCGCACCGGCCGCCACCCCGGTGGGCTGACGCCCCGCCCGGACCGGCAGGAGACACGCCCCGGCCCACGGCCGGGGCGTGTCCGCTCGCGCGGGCGCCGGGGAATGTGGCAGGCTCACCGGCTGTCAGTCGTACATGTGTTCCGGTTGTGACGGCGCAGGCCGGTGCCGGTGAGCATCCGGAGGAGTGTCCGTGGCCCTGCCCCGTGCGCTGCGTGCCAGGCCGGCCGTGCTGGCCGCGGCCGGTGTGGTACTCGCCGCCGGCGCGGTGGTGCTGGTCGGCCGGGCTGACGGCGACCGCCGGGACGACGCGCCCACCCGCAGCGTGCTCACGATGAACGGTGCCGGGCGCACCCTGCCGCCGGAGGTCGGCCGCGAGCTGCTGGCCCGCGACCCCGAGGCCTCGCCCAACGCGCGGGCCGTCCAGCAGCTCCTCGCCGACCTGGAGCGCGAGGCCCGCGCCGGCCGCTCCGGCGGGACGGTGATCGGCCAGCACGTCGAGGCGCACAACGAGCTCTACAACCCCGAGTACGGGGACTACCGGGGGACCAAGCCGGTCGGCTACTACTACAAGAAGGCCGCCGACATCACCGGCAAGCTGCCCGGCTTCGTCGAGACCGACCTCGGTCCCGGCTACGGCCAGAGCGGGTGGGGCGTCGGGAACCCGCGCTCCTACTCGGCGGGCCGGTGGCCCGCCTGCGCGGTCGGCTGGCAGTACACCGATGACGCCGTCGACCTGATGACCGCCGTCTGGTCCGGCCACCCGCGCCCGGACGACGGCACCTACGGGGCGTCGGGCACCGGGAAGAACTGCGACGGCACCACCACCGAGCTGCCCGACAACGGCGGCGGCCCGGCCGGGCTGGTCGGGATGTCCTTCCACCAGCCGTACCCGGGGTCGGACGTCAAGTCCTTCGACCGGGTGCTCTGCTCGGCCTCACCCGGGGCGAAGGACCCGGGCTGGTTCGCCCGGGTCGTCGACGGCGCCGGCAACACCCCCGAGTACCGCGCGCTGCTGAAGGACCTCTCCTTCCTGGCGGACCACCTGGAGTACCTCGCGGCCCACGACGTGCCGGTGCTGCTGCGCCCGTACCACGAGATGAACGCGGCCGACTGCGCCCGGGGCTTCTGGTGGTCGGGCCGCAAGCCCGCCGACTACCAGGCGCTCTGGCGGATCACCTACCACTACCTGGTGGAGACCAGGGGTCTGCACAACCTGCTGTTCGCCTGGACCCCGGTCTCCTGGGACGGCGCCCCGGGCGTCGACCCGTGGGACTACTACCCGGGGGCGCGGTACGTCGACGTGGTCGGGGTGGACGACTACAGCGGCAGCCCGGCGCACCCGATCGGCACCGGCGAGGTGTGGACCAAGCGCTACTACGACGGCCTGGCCGGCTACGACAAGCCGCGGATCCTGGCCGAGTCCTTCGCCGTCCCGGTCAACTCCCGCCAGCCGGACACCCTGCGGCGGACGCCGTGGACGATCTGGACGGTCTGGGGGCAGTCGCTGACGGCGGACAACCTGACCCCGGACCAGCCCCGCAACTCCAACGCCGACGTCAAGGCCACCTACGGCAACGGCCTGGCGCTCACCGGCGGCTCCGGTCCGTTCGGCGCGGACGTCGACTGGAGCGGTCTGCACGTCCGTTGAGCCGGCCGGCGCTCCGCAGTGACATCGGCAACATGTCCGCATCGCCTGAACCTGCGGAATTCCGGGTCCGTTCGCGCGTGTGGCATCCTGTGCCCCGGTATCGAACGGGTTGAAGCCGGGTGCGCCCGGCAGGGGCGGGGGTACGGGAGATGACACAGGCGCGTCCTGACCGCCTGGCCGGTGGCCTCGCGTTGGCCTGGGGGGCGGTGCTGCTCGGATGGGCGGTCTACAACTGCTTCTGGCAGGCCGGCTTCACCACCTTCGCCAAGGGGATCTTCTACTACGGCGGCTCCTCGGTGGCCGCCGAGACCGGCAGCCTCAACTTCGGCGTCCTGTACCTGGCTTCCGGCATCCTGCTGCTGCGCGGGCGGGACTGGGCGCGCGGCGTGGCGGTCGGGGTGGCGCTGGTCGAGGGCTACAACCGGGTGCGCAGCCTGACCGGCGCGCTGCTGGACGAGCCGCAGCGCCGCTGGTTCACCGGCACCACGGAGGGGTGGCTGAAGCTGGTGACCTTCGGGCTCGGCGTGGCCGTCACCGCGGCGCTGGCGGTGCTGCTGATCGGCTCGCTGCGGCGGTCCGGATCGCGCTGGGCGCCGGCCCCGGGCCCGTGGGCGGCCGGCGCGCAGCCGTCGCCGTTCCAGCCCCTGCCGGCCCAGCAGCCCGGTCAGCTGCACTGGTCGCTGCTGCAGACGCTCCCGCACGACCAGCCGGCCGGCCACCCGCAGGCCCAGCCCCCGCAGACCTGGCCGCAGCCCCAGCAGCAGCAGCCCGTCCCGCACGCCCGGACGGAGCCCGGCTGGGCCCCGCAGCCGGCCGCCGCACCGCAGCCGCAGCAGCAGCCCCAGTCACACCCCCAGCAGCCCTGGCCGGCCCCGCCGGTGACGCCCGGACCGGTACCGCCGGCCCCGGGGACGCCGCCCTACCAGGGGTAGCGCGCAGGACCCGCCGGCCCGGCCGGCAGGGTGAACGGACAGACGCAACAGACGAGGAACGACTTTCGCCATGACAGCACCAGCACCCGCGCGGACGGTACTCACCACGTCCCGCGAGGCCGCTCGGCTCGCCGACCGGCAGATGTCGTGGAAGCCGCGCATCGTCCCGTTCTACCTCTCCTTCCTGATCATCTTCTGCTTCTCGCTCTGGGCGTACGTGCCCAACCCGACCGCGCTCGGCTGGGCGATCACGATCCTCTGGGGCATGCCGGTCTTCGGCGTGCTGATCGGCTTCCAGGGCGTGCTGATGGTCCGCCGCCGGCTGCGCAAGGCGGACCGGATGACCCCGGCGGCGCCGGTCGACGACGACTACCTGATCGTGCTGGTGCCGACGATCGGCCGGCACGACACCTACCCGGCGCTGGAGCGCTCGGTGCTGTCGTACGTCGACCACCTGCCGGCCTATTTCCCGTGGATGCGGGTGGACATCCTCACCGAGGAGGGCTGCGCGGCCGGCGAGAAGATCGACGAGCTGGCCGGCCGCAACCCGCTGATCCGGGTGGTGACCGTCCCGAAGGCGTACCAGACGCCCAACGGCACCAAGTTCAAGGCCCGCGCCAACCACTACTCGCACGAGCTGCGGATCGAGGAGGGCGAGGCCGAGGACGACGTCTGGGTGCTGCACATGGACGACGACACCGGTGTCGGGCCCGACACCGCCGCCGCGGTGGCGCAGTTCATCAACCGGCAGCGCCGGGCCGGGGACGACGCCAAGCACATGGCGCAGGGCATCCTGACGTACCCCCGGGAGAACGCCGTCTCCACCTTCACCTGGCTCGCCGACGCGATCCGCCCGGCCGACGACATCGCCCGCTTCCGCGCGATGACCGGCACCGGGACGCCGATCGCCGGGGTGCACGGCGAACTGCTGCTGGTGCGTTCCTCGGTGGAGGCCACCATCGGCTGGGACTTCGGCCCCGACACCATCGTCGAGGACGCCCAGATGGCGCTCAACTTCTGTGTGCGCTACCCCGGGCGCAGCGACTGGTTCAACGGCCGCTGCTACGGCGCCTCGCCGGCCGGCCTCAAGGACTTCCTCAAGCAGCGCGAGCGCTGGGCCTGGGGCCTGGTGGCGCTCTGCTTCAACAAGAGCATCCCGCTGCGGTTCCGGCTGTTCATCGGGATGGGCATGGTCAGCTGGGTTCTGGGACCGCTCCAGCACGTCGGCCTGGTGCTGCTGATCGCCTGGTTCACCGGGACGATGAACACCTCGCCGGTGACCCAGTCGGTGGTGCTGGTCTGGTCGATCAACTTCGCCTACGTGATCTGGACGTACTGGGAGGGGCTGCGCCTGAACGTGGTGGGCTCGGCCGACCACCGGCGCAAGTGGTGGGAACCGATGGCGGTGGTCGCGGCCATTCCGCTGTTCTCCCTGCTGGAGGGCTGGGGCGGCATGCGGGGGCTGATCAAGTTCCTGCGCCGCGAGGAGAACAAGTTCGTCGTCATCGCCAAGCCGGCCTGACCGGCGACCAGGGACTGCTGAACCATGAAACGTTTCGTCATCTTCATCCTGCCGACCGCCGTACTCGGTCTCACCGTGGGCGTGCCGATCATCTGGGGCGACCACCCGATCAAGTTCGACCACAAGCGCCCGACCGAGGTGCACTGGGCCGGGGCCGCCAACGAGCAGGGCCGGGTCTGGGGCTTCGGCAAGGACGCGCCGCCGGAGAACACCGGGCCCAAGGTGGCCCGGCCGTGGGCGAAGGGCAGCCCGGAGTGGGGCGTCCAGGTGTACTGGCTGGACGACCCGGCCGACCCGGAGAGCTTCGTCCAGGGCAAGGCGGACCGCATCGTCAAGTACGTGGTCGGCCTGAACGCCAACGCGCTCTCGGTGTCGTTCCCGTTCTACACGGTGGGCAGCAAGTCCAACGCGGTCGCCGCCCGGCCGACCACGCCGAGCCCGGACCGGCTGGCGATCCTGCTGGACACCGCGCACCGGGCGGGCCTGCGCACGACCGTCCGGCCGATCCTGGACGAGGAGTCGCTGAAGCCTGCCAACAACGGCTGGCGCGGCAACATCGCCCCCGGCGACCGGGAGGCCTGGTTCGCCAGCTACTCGGCCTTCCTGGCGCCCTACCTGAAGTCGGCGCAGGAGCACGACGCGACCGAGTTCACCATCGGTACCGAGTTCAACTCGCTGGAGGGCGACCCGCACTGGGCCCCGCTGGTGGAGCAGGCGAAGAAGGCCTTCCACGGCGAGGTCGTGTACGACGCCAACTGGGACAACTGGTCCAAGGGCGCCGTCCCGGTGCCCACCGCGAGCACCGGCGTCGACGCCTACTTCCCGGCCAGGTCGGCCGGGGACGACGCCTCACCGGCCGACCTGGCGGCCAGCTGGAACACCTGGCTGGACAAGCGCGGCAAGGGCCCGCAGCCGACCACCAAGCTGACCGAGGTGGGCATCCCGGCGCAGAAGGGCGCGTACAAGACGCCCGGCGACTTCTACACCAAGCGCGAGCTCAACGAGGCCGTGCAGGCCACCTGGTTCACCGCGGTCTGCCAGGTGGCGCAGGAGCGCAAGCTGGCCGGTGTGTACTTCTGGTCGCTCTACTTCGGCATCGACCCGACCCTGCCCACCAACCAGGACACCCCGCGGATGGACTTCGCCGGGCGCCCGGCCTCCGAGCAGGCGATCCGCGGCTGCTTCGCGCAGACCTACGCCGTCCCGGAGGTCGCGGCCGGCTGAGTGGTCGCCGCCCGGCCGCTCGGGCTCGTGCCGGGCTTGCGGGTCGGCGTGGTGGTGGGCTTGCGGCTCGGGGTGGCGGAGTGGCCGGGGGACGGCTGGTCGGTCGGGGTGGCCGGCTCGGTGGGCACGGCCGGGGCGGTCGGCGTCACCGGCGCGGTCGGGGTGACCTGGGGAGCCGGAGCGGCGTCCGGCGGCCGGACCCCGGCCAGGGCGTCCGCGATCTGCTGCTCCAGCCAGGGCGTCACCAGCCGCATGCCGGCCGGCGTGAGGTGCACGCCGTCGGTGGCGGGGGAGACCAGGTGGCCGTCCCGGTCCTTCCACAGGCAGCTGCCGTCGGGGCAGTAGAAGGCGTTCAGGTCGACCAGCTGGACGGCGCCGCCGGAGGCCTTCACGAAGTCGCCGACCTGCTGGTTGTAGCAGGCGCCCCAGGTCTTGTTGATCGCACCGTTCTGCACCCGCTCGTTCATCAGCAGCACCCGGGCGCCGTGCGCGCGCTCCCGGACCAGGTCCATCGCCTGGGTGAGCTGGCCGGTGTACCGGGTGCGGTAGTCCTCGTCGCAGGGGTTGAGCCAGCTGCCGTCCAGGTACTGCTCGGCGGCGTCCCAGCCGAGGTGCAGGACGACCGCCTGGGCCTGGACGCCGTCCAGGCGCTTCGCCCAGAGCGCGGCGCGGTCGCGGCACTCGTCGGTGGTGTCGAACTCCACCCGGGAGGTGCCGCGGACCTTCTCGGAGCCGAACACGCCGCAGCCGCTGATACCGCCGTCGATCACCCGGAAGCGGTCGCCGTGCCGGTACAGGCCGGTGGCCAGGTCCTCGGAGAAGGAGTCGCCGAGCGCGAGCACCAGCGGCTTGTCGGTGGACCCGGAGCGCATGTCGTGCTCGACCCAGGCAGGCAGGTACCAGGCGCCGGCGGTGGCCGTCAGCGCGGCGGCGGCCAGCAGCGGGATGGTCGGGAACGGCCGCCAGCGCAGCACCCGCAGCCGCTCGGTGCCGGTGTGCAGCAGCCAGGCCAGCACCCAGGAGACGGGCGCGCCGATGGCCAGCAGCAGCGCCGGCGAGATGTCGTCGACGAACCGCTGGAGCAGCCAGTAGACCGGCAGGTGCAGCAGGTAGAGGCTGTACGAGATGGTGCCGGTGAGGCGCAGCGGGGGCAGCGAGAGCAGCCGGACCAGCGGGCCGCGGTCGTGGCAGAGCGAGGCGGCGAGGACCGCCGAGAGCACCGCGACACCGGCCAGCCCGCCCTGGTAGAGCCAGGGCTGGTGGTAGCTGTCCACGCTCAGACTGGCCCAGACCAGCCCGCCCAGCGCGACGGTGCCGAGCAGGGTGAGCACCACGGTGCTCGCCGGGCCCGAGCGGGTCAGCGAGCGCCGCTGGGAGCGGGGCCCCGCGTCCGCGCCGTCCTCGGCCCTGCGGCGCAGCCGTAGGTAGACCACGAAGGCGGCGGCGGCGCCGGCCGCGAAGCCGACCGCGCGGGACTCGGTGCCCAGGTAGAGCCGGTCGCTGTTGGAGCCGTTCCACATCAGCGGGGCGACGGCGGCGGCGCCGGCGAACAGCACCCCGGTCACGATGCCGGCGGCGGTGAGCGAGCGGCGGCAGGCGGCGTAGATGAGCAGCAGGAGCAGCGGCCAGACCACGTAGAACTGCTCGGTGATGCTGAGCGACCACATCGCGGCCAGCGGGTCGATGCCGGCGAAGTGCTGCCAGTAGGCGTCACCGCGCTCCAGCTGCGCCCAGTTGGCGACCTGGGCCAGCGCGGCCAGCGCCTGCGGGCGCAGCTCCTTCACGTCCTTGAGCGGGCTGAGCAGCGCCGAGACGAGGACCACCAGGAGCACGGTGACCAGCAGGCCGGGCAGCAGCCGCTTGGCGCGGCGGCGGTAGAAGACGCCGAGGGCGATGCCGTCGGTGCGGTCCAGCTCGCGGATCAGGACCAGCGTGACCAGGAAGCCGGAGAGGACGAAGAAGGCGTCGACGCCGAACAGGCCGTTCTGGAACCAGTTGGTGTGGTAGAGCAGGACGGACGCGATGGCGAGGCCGCGGAGTCCGTCCACCGCCTTGAAGCGCACCGACGGCGGCAGCGGGCGCGGGGGCGGCGGGGGCTCCGCGGGTATCGCGTACCGGCTGCCGCGGGGGGCGGGGATCCCGCGTGCCTCGCGCATGTCCTGCAGGGTGGGTCCGCCCGCCGCGGAGGGCGCGCCGATGCCGGGCCCGTCGTACATGAGGTGCTGCTCCCCGAATCGATGGGCTACCACGACGTGTCTCGATCAGAGGTTTATATCAAAAGCGCGCTTTGATCGTCCGTCGGCCACCGGAGCAGCCGCCCGACCCGGTCCCTGACCGGTTCCTCTGCGTGGAGGCCGACCGGCTACCGTGCCGGTCGGCTCCCCGTCAGAAGACCATGCTGTAGACCATCAGGTCCATTCCCGGGTACGGCGCCCAGTCGCGTTCCGGCGTCCGGCGGAAGCCGATGCGCTCGTAGATGCGGTGGGCGGCCTTCATGTCGGGGCGGGTGGAGAAGGCCATCCCGGCCAGGCCGAGCTCGCGGCTGCGGGCGAGGGCGGCGCGGACCAGGGCCTCGCCGACGCCCCGTCCGCGGGCGGCCGCCGCGGTGGCGAGCATCCGGATCTCGCCCTCGCCCGGGGCGGCGATATCGGCCCACTCGGTGCCGCCCACCGCGAAGGTCACGCAGCCGAGGACCCGCCCCTGGGCCGCGTCGACCGCGACGAGGAGCTCGGCCTCCCGGGACCGGCGGCCGGCGTCGCGCAGGAGGTCGACGTACTGGCTCTCGGGCGAGGTGTAGCCGTCGCCGACGAAGGCCTCGACGGTGACGCGGCCGGCTGCTTCGAGGTCCGCCTCACCGGCCGGGCGGATGACGATGTCCATCCGGTCAGTGTGCCGGAGTCGCCCTCGGCGACCGGCGCCGGGGCGGTGTCGGGGAGGCCGGCGGTGGCGGCCGCCGCGGGGAGGCCGTTGGCCGGGGCGAGGGAGGTGGTGGCCGGGTCGGCGGCGGGGCGGAGCGAGGCGGCCGGCATGGTGCCGTGGAGCCGGTCGGGCAGGGCCGGGTCGACGGGGTAGCCGCCGGGCCGGTGCCAGTTGTCGCGGCCGGTGGCGGCGTTGCGGGCCACGTCGCGCCCGATCAGGGTGCCGAGCAGGCCGAAGCCGCCGACGGCGCCGACCAGGGCGAGTGCGCTTGCGAGCGTGTCGGAGTCCATGGCTCCACTCTCGCGGCGCCGCGGGCCGGCCACGAGTGGCAGGAATGCCCGATCACATCGAAATCCTGCCATCCGGGCCCTTCCCCGCGAGCACCCCCGGAAGGCATCCTGGGCGGCATGCTGAAGAACGTGGTCGCCGTGGTGCTGGAGGAGATCCACCCCTTCGAACTCGGGGTGGCCTGCGAGGTCTTCGGCCTGGACCGCAGCGAGGAGGGCCTGCCCCGGTACGACTTCGCCATCGCCGGCGCCCACCCCGGCCCGCACCGCACCCACGCGGGCTTCTCCGTGGACGTCCCGCACGGTCCGGAGCGGCTCGCCGAGGCGGACCTCGTCGTCGTCACGGCCACCGGGGTGCGCCCGCAGTACCCGGAGCCGCTGGTGGACGCCCTGCGGGCCGCCGTGGCGGGCGGCGCCAAGGTCCTCTCCATCTGCAGCGGCGCCTTCGTACTCGGCGCCGCCGGGCTGCTGGACGGCCGCCGCTCGACCACGCACTGGCGGCACGCCGCGGAGCTGGCCGCCCGCTTCCCGCGGACCACCGTCGAGCCGGACGTGCTCTACGTGGACGAGGACCCGGTGATCACTTCGGCCGGCACGGCGGCGGGCATCGACGCCTGCCTGCACCTGGTCCGCAAGTTCCAGGGGGCCGAGGTGGCACGGGGGATCGCCCGCCGGATGGTGGTGGCCCCGCACCGGGAGGGCGGGCAGGCGCAGTTCGTCGCCCGGCCGCTGCCCGAGGGGGACGGCGAGTCCCTCGCGCCGCTGCTCGACTGGATGCGCCACCACCTGGACGAGGAGTCCACCGTCGAGCAGTTGGCGGCCCGGGTCCACCTGTCGCCGCGCACCTTCGCCCGCCGCTTCCAGCAGGAGACCGGCACCACGCCGCACCGCTGGCTCACCGGGCAGCGGCTGCTGCTCGCCCAGCGGTTGCTGGAGTCCACCGCCGAGCCGGTCGACGCGATCGCCGCCCGTTGCGGCTTCGGCAACGCCGCCACCCTGCGGCACCACTTCGGCCGCCGCCTCGGCACGACTCCGCTGGCCTACCGGCGTTGCTTCGCCGAACCGGTCGTCGGCTGACGGCCCGCCCGCCCGGCGGACCGGTCGGGCGGGCAGGTGCGCGGGCCGCCCCGGCCGTCAGCCGAGGGCCAGGTGCCCGGTGTCGTTCCAGTGCGCCGGGAGCAGCCGCCCGCCCTCGGCCCGCCAGAGGCTGGTGGAGCAGTTGCGGACCGGCTCCAGGGCCGTCAACTGGGCCTCGGTGAGCCGGTCCAGCGCGTAGCGGAGCATCAGCACCGTACAGTCGTGCGCGACCAGCAGGACCGGCCGCCCGGCCTCCTCCGCGCAGATGTCGCGCAGCACGCTGCGCACCCGCAGGGCCACGTCGGCCCAGGACTCGCCGCCGGGCGGGCGGTAGTACAGCTCGCCCATCTTGCGGCGTCTCGCCGCCTCCTCCGGGTGCTTGGCCTCGATCGCGGCCTTGGGCAGCATCTCCAGGACACCCAGCTCGCGGTCGCGCAGCCGCTCGTCGTAGCGGACGGCGAGCGAGACCGGCACCGCGCCCAGTCCGGCGGCCTGGGCCAGCGCGATCCGGGCGGTCTCGGCGGTGCGTTCGTAGGGGGAGCACCAGACGCTGCGCGGGCGGTCGGCGCTGGGCAGGCCGGCCCACCAGCGGCCGAGTGCCTGGGCCTGCTGCCGGCCGTGCAGCGACAGCGGGATGTCCGCGTCCCGGCAGCTGATCGGCACGCTCAGTGCGCCGGCCGCCTCGGCCAGCTGGAATTCGACGTTGGCGGTGGACTCGCCGTGCCGGGTGGCGATCAGCACGGACGGCAGCGGGCCGGGTACCGCCGCCGGCGCGGTGTGCGGGGCGGGAGACGCCGGGTGGGGCGCCGTGGTGGCCGGCGGTCCGGGCCGGTGGGTGGACTGGTGCTGACCGTTGAGCGTGGTGCCGAGATCTGCCATCGCCGCTGCTCCCCGTGGGTCGATCGGGTGCCGGCCGGACGCCGGTCCGGTCCGGTGGTGCCCTGTGTGTGCGGCCGTTCATACATATGATCGCGCCGCCTCCTCCAGTGTTCACGGAGGAGGCGGCGCGGTCACAGGGCGCGCGGGGGGCGAATCAGTGCGCCGCCACGGGCTCCGGCGCGTTCTTCAGCTCTTCGTCGCCCGCTTCGGCGCTGTAGTCACCGGGCCGGGTCTCGTCCGGGCTCTCCGGTGCCTTGAACGCCTTCAGCGCCAGCGTGAGCACCACCGAGACCACCAGGTTGAGCACGAAGGCGGTCAGACCGATGTAGCCGAGCTCGCCGATGCCGGGGATCTCGGCGGCGTTGCCGCCGAAGTGCTTGGTGGCCGGGCTGGCGATGTCGTAGGCCTCCCAGGTGCCGTAGATCATGCCGACCGCCCAGCCGGCGAACAGCGCCCAGTGGTGGAACCACCGGGTGAACAGGCCGCCGACGATCGAGACGAAGGTCTGCAGGATCCAGAGCCCGCCGAGCAGCTGCAGGTTGATCGCCGCCTGCTTGTCCATGGTGAGCACGAAGGCCAGCGCGCCGACCTTGACCAGCAGCGAGGCGAGCTTGGCGACCCTGGTCTCGTCGGCGGGGGTGGCGGTCGGCTTCAGGAACTCCTTGTAGACGTTGCGGGTGAAGAGGTTGGCCGCGGCGATCGACATGATGGCGGCCGGCACCAGCGCGCCGATCCCGATCGCCGCGAAGGCCACGCCGGTGAACCAGTCCGGGAACATGTTCTCGAACAGCTGCGGCACCGAGAGCTGGGCGTTGAACTTCTTGTCGCCCTTGCCGATGCCGGCCGCGATCGCCATGAAGCCGAGCAGCGCCAGCAGGCCCAGCATCAGCGAGTACGCGGGCATGATCGCCATGTTGCGGCGGACCGTGTTGCGGGACTTCGAGGCCAGCACGCCGGTCACCGAGTGCGGGTACATGAAGAGCGCCATCGCCGAGCCGAGGGCCAGCGTGGCGTACGTCCACTGCTTGTTCTCCGGCACCGTGAGCGAGCCGGCCGCCTTGGGGGCGCTGAACTTCTGGCCGACCGCGTCGAAGATGTGCCCGTAGCCGCCGAGCCGCATCGGGATGTAGATCACCGCGACGATGATCACGATGTAGATCAGGGTGTCCTTGACGAAGGCGATCAGCGCCGGCGCCCGCAGCCCGGAGGAGTAGGTGTAGGCGGCCAGCACGCCGAAGGCGAGGAAGAGCGGCAGGTCCTTGACGAACCAGTTGGCGTTCTCCCCGCCGCCCACGCCCAGGACGTCCAGCACCGCCTGGATGCCGACCAGCTGCAGCGCGATGTAGGGCATCGTGGCCAGGATGCCGGTCAGCGCGACCACCAGGGAGAGCGGCTTGGAACCGTACCGCCCGCGCACGAAGTCGGCCGGGGTGACGTACCCGTGCACCCGGGAGACCGACCAGAGCCGGGGCAGGAAGAGGAAGACCAGCGGGTACGCGATGATCGTGTACGGGACGGCGAAGAAGCCGGCCGCGCCGGTCGCGTACACCGCCGCCGGGACGGCGACGAAGGTGTAGGCGGTGTAGAGGTCGCCGCCGAGCAGGAACCAGGTGACCCAGGTCCCGAAGCTGCGGCCGCCCAGGCCCCACTCGTCCAGGTGCTGGGCGTCGTCCGCCCGGCGCCAGCGCGAGGCGAGGAAGCCCATCACGGTGACCAGGACGAAGAAGAGGACGAAGACGGTCAGGGCCGGGACGTTGACGCCGTTCATCGTGCGCCACCCGCCTTCCGGGCGCCCTTGCGGGCCTTCTCGTCGCGGTTGATCAGCAGGTACGCGGCCACCGTGAAGACGGCCGAGACCGGCACCCAGAGCAGCTGGTACCAGTAGAAGAACGGCACGCCGCCCGTCTCGGGGCCGGTCTTGTCGTACGAGGACACCCAGAGCATCGCGACGATCGGCACGAGCAGGGCGAGCCCGGCGAGCACCCGTTCCGGTGTCACCGCCGGAACGGCGGCCGGACCTGGCGGCTCGGGCACGACGGGTCCGGTGGCAGCAGCATCTGACGACATGGTTCGGCTCCGCTCCAGAGGGCTCACCCCGACGGCGCCGCAGCCCGGAGGTACCGCACGGCCTCCGGAGCCCGCCGAGCAGCACCACTGGTGATCGACAGTCAGTACGGCTGCGAAATCTAGAGCATGGAGTGATCTGTGTCACCGGAAACGACGGAACTTCCCGCATTCCGGACGCGTCGCGTCTTCGCCCGCTCGCCTCCGGGCCGCTCGGGGCGGGTCCGGGGCGGGGCCGGGGCGGGTTCGGGGGAGCGGCCGGAGGCCTACTCGGGGCGCTTGAGCCTGGTGATGAACTTGTACCGGTCGCCGCGGTAGATGGACCGCACCCACTCGACCGGGTCGCCGTCAGCGTCGAAGGAGTGCCGGGCGAGCTGGAGCATCGGCAGGCCGAGGTCGGAGCCGAGCAGTCCGGCCTCGCGCGGGGTGGCCAGGGTGGTCTCGATGGTCTCCTCGGCCTCGGCCACGGTGACGCCGTA
Organism: Kitasatospora sp. NPDC050463; assembly: GCF_040655255.1. NCBI lineage: Bacteria > Bacillati > Actinomycetota > Actinomycetes > Kitasatosporales > Streptomycetaceae > Kitasatospora > Kitasatospora sp. NPDC050463. Next base: position 48,345 of record NZ_JBFAJO010000042.1, on the reverse strand, counting down.
CACCTCGCGCAGGGCCGTGTACAGCGAGTTGTGCTTTGCGAGGTTGCGCCGCAGGGCCGGGAAGCGCTTGGCGGAGAGGTGGGCGACCTCGATGGCCATCGGGTCGCCGTTGGCCAGCCGCAGGCGCTCGATCCGCAGCACCCGCCCGCCGGGCTTGATGTCCAGCAGCGGGGCCAGCCGGTCGTCGGCGGTGATGTAGCCGATCTCGATCAGCCGGGAGGTGGGCTCCAGGCCCTGGGCGCGCATGTCCTCGGTGTAGGAGGTCAGCTGGAGGGCCTGGGCGACCTTGGGCTTGGCGACGAAGGTGCCCTTGCCCTGGATGCGCTCCAGCCGCCCCTCGACCACCAGTTCCTGGAGAGCCTGGCGGACGGTGGTGCGCGAGGTGTCGAACTGGGCGGCGAGCGCCCGCTCGGGCGGGACGGGGGTGCCGGCCGGCTGGGTCTCGGTGAGCTGCAGCAGGTGGCGCTTGAGGCCGTAGTACTTGGGCACCCGCGCGGTGGCGTCCGCCCCGGTCTGCACGGGGTGGTTCTTCACCTGGGGGTCGTTGACCTGGGCCGTGCTGCCCCCGTCGCTGCTCATCGGACCTGTCTCCCGCTTCTCGCGGGGCCTTTGGGGGCCCCGCCGCATCGTTAACAACTCACATCGTTGCATGTATGGCTACGGAACGAATACCTCATCACGCGATGAACGATGTGCGGTGTCGGCTTGATAACGGGTGGTCCGGATCGGTCGAAGAGCCGTTGACACGCCCATTGGTCTAGGCCAAGCTCCAGGCATCTGGTCTACACCACTAGATCGGTAACTATGAATCCCCCCACCCGTTCGATGGGGTCCGCGGCACCTTTCCTCCCGCTTTACGTGGGTCTGCCGCAGCCACCCGACGGGGGTAACTCAGGCATCCCTCAGGAGGATGGCGTGAAGCGTCAGCTCATCGCGGCGGTCGGCGTCGCAGCAATGGTCGTCGGCCTGGCGGCTTGTGGTTCGGACGCCAAGAGCGACGGCGACAAGGCCGGCTCGTCCTCGTCCGCCGCCAAGAACTACAGCGGCAAGACGCTCAAGGTGTGGCTGATGTCCGGCTCCGCCCCCAAGGGCTGGGACGACGCGGTCAAGACCGAGTTCGAGGCCACCTACCCGGGCTCCAAGATCGAGTACCAGATCCAGGAGTGGACCGGTATCGGCCCGAAGGTCACCGCCGCGCTGTCCGAGGGCTCGGTCGACGTGCTCGAGGTCGGCAACACCCAGACCGCGGGCTACGCGGCCACCGGTGGTCTCCTCGACATCACCAAGGACAAGGCCGCCATCGGCGGTGCCGACTGGAACGCCAACCAGAGCGAGTCCGCGATCCTGGACGGCAAGCAGTACGCCGCCCCGTGGTTCGTCACCAACCGCGTGGTCGCCTACAACAAGGAGATCTGGGGCAAGGCGAACATCACCACGCCCCCGAAGACCCTGGACGAGTTCTACGCCGACCTGGAGAAGGTCAAGGCCGTCCCCGGTGTCGCCGACCCGATCTACATGCCGGGCCAGGAGTGGTACGTCTACTTCGGCCTCCTCACCAGCGAGGGCGGCAAGCTGGCGAAGAAGGACGGCGACAAGTGGACCGGCGGTCTGTCGACTCCCGAGGCGCAGAAGGCCTTCGAGACCTACAAGAAGCTGCAGAGCTACTCGGCCACCGCCGCCAAGGACGGTGACGAGGCCAAGCCGCAGCAGAAGGACGTCTTCGCCAAGGGCGACATCGGCTCGATCATCGGCCTCGGCTGGGAGATCCCGACCGAGAAGGAGATGCCGAAGGAGAAGATCGGCTACTTCCCGCTCCCGGGCAAGACCGCCGACAAGGCCTCCGGCGTGTTCCTGGGCGGCTCCAACCTGGCGATCGCCCAGGCGAGCAAGAACAGCGAGATGGCCAAGGACTTCCTGAAGATCGCCCTGAACGACAAGAACGAGGGCCTGGTCGCCGCCGCCGGCAGCATCCCGAACAAGAAGTCTCTGGACGACAAGGTGGTCGGCGACTTCGCCGCCGCCGCCAAGCTCGGCGCCACCTCCGGTGGGATCACCCCGACCACGCCGAACTGGGCGAGCGTCGAGAACAGCCCGAACCCGATCAAGGAGTTCCTGACCGGCGCCCTGACCGGTGACTACGCCGCCGCCGCCAAGAAGGCCGACGACGAGATCGCCAAGCGTCTGAACGCCAAGCAGTAAGTGGTCGAGCGGCGTCGCTCACCGGTCCCCGGCGGGGGGCCGGTGGGCGGCGCCTGTCCGTCGTGGTCAGGTTGTCAGGAAGAGAGAACGATGGCTGTGCATTCGGAGCGGGTGCAGACACAGTCCCCGGACACAGGGAAGGCTGCTGTGGCCACTATTGAGACGAGCGTCGCCGCGGGCGGCGCCGAGGGCACTCCGAAGAAGAGCACCAGAACGGCGGGCGGACCGGGCTTCGGCACGCGGTTCGCCCCGTACCTGCTGCTGCTGCCGGCCACCGTGGTCACCCTCGGCCTGCTGGGCTGGCCCCTGCTGAAGACCGTCCTGGTCTCGTTCCAGAACCTGAACGCGCGCCAGCTCGTCCAGCACCTGACCGAGTGGAACGGCTTCGAGAACTACACCGAGCAGCTGACCAACTCCGAGTTCTGGGCGGTCACCGGCCGGACGGTCGCGTTCACCCTGGTCAACGTGGTCCTGATCATGGTCGGCGGTTCGCTGGTCGGCCTGCTGCTCAACCGCCTCGGCAAGAAGATGCGGCTGGTGCTCTCGCTCGGCCTGCTCCTCGCCTGGGCCATGCCGGTGGTCGCCGCGACCACCGTCTACACCTGGCTGTTCGACACCCGCTTCGGTGTCGTCAACTGGTTCCTGGACCAGCTGGGGTGGCACTCGATGGCCGCCTACAACTGGACCGGCAGCCAGTACTCCACCTTCTTCGTGATCATCCTGTTGATCGTCTGGGGCTCGATCCCCTTCGTGGCGTTCAACATGTACGCCGGTCTGACCACCATCCCGAAGGAGCTCTACGAAGCGGCCCGGATGGACGGCGCCGGCCCCACCAAGATCTTCACCTCGGTGATCTTCCCCAGCCTGAGGCCGTTCTTCCTGGCCACGACCTTCCTTGAGGTCATCTGGGTCTTCAAGGCCTTCACCCAGGTCTACGCGATCAAGGCGGGCGGCCCCGACTCGCTCACCCGGACCCTGCCCGTGCACGCCTTCCTGGAGGGCTCCGGCGCCCAGCACTACGGGACCGGCGCCGCGATCGCGGTGCTCACCATCCTGATGCTCGGCGTGCTGATGGCGTACTACTTCCGGATCATTCTGAAGCAGGAGGACGAGCTGTGAGGCGCTCGCTCATCGGACGTACCTGGCCGAACGTGATCGCGCTCGTCCTCTTCGTCTTCTTCATCTTCCCCGTCTACTGGATGGTCATCACCGCCTTCAAGGAACAGAAGGACATCGTCAGTCGGACGCCGGTCTTCCTGCCCCTCGACGCGACCCTCGACCACTTCTCGACGGCGGTCAACGCCCCGAAGTTCTGGACGTACGTCACCAACAGCTTCACGGTCACGATCGTCGCGGTGCTGATCTCGCTGGTGATCGCGACCCTGGCGTCCTTCGCCATCGCCCGGATGCGGTTCCGCGGCCGCAAGGCCTTCGTCCTGGTCGTGATGGCGGCGCAGATGGCGCCGTGGGAGGTCATGACCATCGCGGTCTACCTGATCTCCCGTGACAGCGAGATGCTGAACAGCCTCGTCCCGCTGACCGCCTTCTACATGATGATGGTCCTCCCCTTCACCATCTGGACGCTGCGCAGCTTCATCGCCGCCGTCCCGAAGGAGCTGGAGGAGTCCGCGATGGTCGACGGCTGCACCCGCACCCAGGCCTTCGTGAAGGTGATCTTCCCGCTGCTCGCCCCGGGCCTGATGTCGACCTCGCTGTTCGGCTTCATCACCGCGTGGAACGAGTTCCCCCTGGTCCTGATCCTGAACAAGACCGAGGGGCAGACCCTGCCGCTCTGGCTCTCCTCGTTCCAGACCAACTTCGGCACCGACTGGGGTGCCACCATGGCGGCCTCGACGCTGTTCGCCCTCCCGGTGCTGATCCTCTTCGTATTCCTCCAGCGCAAGGCCGTCGGCGGTTTGACCGACGGTGCAGTGAAGGGCTGACGCGACGTGAGCATCCTTGTCCCCACCCTCCCGGCCAGCGACCAGCTGCACCGCGACGCGCTGACCGTCCTCCAGCCCGGCTTCGTCGGCACCGAGCCCCCGGAGTGGGTCCGCCGCCACCTCGCGGCCGGCCTCGGTTCGGTCGCGCTCTTCGACCGCAACGTCACCGGCCTCGGCCAGCTCTCCGCGCTCACCAAGGCGCTGCGCGAGGAGAACCCCGACCTCCTGATCGCGATCGACGAGGAGAGCGGCGACGTCACCCGCCTGGAGGCCGGCTCCGGCTCCTCCTGGCCGGGCAACTTCGCCCTCGGCGCGATCGACGACCCGGCGCTGACCCGTGACGTGGCCCGCGAGCTGGGCCGCGCGCTGGCCGCCGCCGGCGTCAACTACAACTGGGCACCCACCGCGGACGTCAACTCCAACCCGCGCAACCCGGTGATCGGCGTCCGCTCCTTCGGCGCCGACCCGGAGCTGTGCGCCCGGCACACCGCCGCCTGGGTGGAGGGCCTGCAGTCGGCGGGCGTGGCCGCCTGCTCGAAGCACTTCCCCGGACACGGCGACACCGCGGTCGACTCGCACCACGGCCTGCCGGTGATCGACGTCGGCCTGGACGTCCTGCGCGCCCGCGACCTGATCCCGTTCCAGGCCGCGATCGCCGCCGGGACCAAGGCCGTGATGACGGCCCACATCATGATCCCGGCGCTCGATCCCGAGCTGCCGGCGACGCTCAGCCCCCGGGTCCTGCGAGACCTGCTGCGCGCCGCCCCGGCCGACGGCGGCCTCGGCTATCAGGGCCTGATAGTCAGCGACGCGATCGAGATGGGCGCCATCGCCGACACCTTCGGCATGGGTGAGGGCACCGTGCTGGCCCTGGCGGCCGGAGCGGACGCGATCTGCGTCGGCGGCGGGCTGGCCGACGAGCAGACCGTGCTGCTGCTGCGCGACGCCATCGTGGCGGGCGTGCGGGCCGGCAAGCTCCCCGAGGAGCGGCTGGCCGACGCCGCCGACCGGGTGCGCGCGCTCGGCAGCTGGGGCCGGATCGCGGCCCAGGGCGAGCGGCTGGAGCCCGACCTGGCGGTCGGCCTGCGGGCCGCCCGCCGCGCGCTGCGCGTGGTCCGGGCCCCGGGCCGGGAGGCGTTGCCGGTGACCGAGCGCCCGTACGTGGCCTCGTTCTCCGACGAGCCGAACATCGCCGTCGGCGCGGTGACCCCGTGGGGCGTGGCCGACATGCTGGCCGACCGCTTCCCCGGCACCCGCACCCGGGAGGTCGGGCCGAAGGACGCCGCCCCGGAGCAGCTGGACGCGCTGGTCGCCGAGGTGGTGGCCGGCGCCGAGGGCCGCCGCCTGGTGCTGGTGGTCCGCGACGCGCACCGCTACGGGTGGATGTCCGCCGCGCTGTCCCGGCTGGTGGCGGCCCGTCCGGATGCCGCGGTGGTCGAGATGGGCCTGCCGCAGTCCGAGCCGGTCGGCGCGCTCCACATCGCCACCCACGGTGCTGCCCGGGTCTGCGGCCTGGCGGCCGTCGAGGTGCTCACCGGCCAGTCGGGAGCGATCGGCTGAGGCTCCGTCGGACCGTGACCCAGGGTGCCGGGAGGCACCCGCGAAGGGGCCCGTCATGCGCATGGCGCATGGCGGGCCCGTTCCGTTTCCCCCGCGTCGACCTGCGCAGACGCCATCTGTCGGTGTTCCCTCAAATCTGCCTTAAGCCAGCCTTAAGTTCCACTTAGGGTGATGGTTCCGCAACTGATCGCCACGAGGTGCAACGGGTCTGCAACGTCCTTGGCAGCCTGGCCATTTGGCGTTGACACCGTCAGTGGTCTAGGCCAGGCTCCAGTCCATCCGGTTCGAACTTCAATATCGCCGGATGTGGTATAGGCCCTTCCTGAAGCACTTCGCCGTCCCCGCCCGGAGCCCGCTCCCGCGGACGCGCCATCACGCTGCCGGCGGGCACAGGCTCTAGCACCCTCGGAGGATGGCGTGAAGAAGCGTCAGCTCATGGCGACGTTCGGGATCATGGCGCTCGCCGCCGGATTGACGGCCTGTTCCTCGGGCGGCTCGCCGTCGGGGGACGGTAAGGCCGCCACGGTGGACCCGAAGTCCGCCACCGGCACGGTCACCGTCTGGCTGATGGACGACGCCCAGAAGAACTGGCCGGACCTCGTGCAGCGGGTGAACGACGAGTTCGCGGCGAAGTACCCGAACGTCACCCTGAAGCTCGCCTACCAGGGCTGGGCCGAGAAGGTCGGCAAGCTGGACAGGGCGCTCGCCGAGGGCAACGCCCCCGACGTGGTGGAGCTCGGCAACACCGAGACCATGAAGTACGTGCTCTCCGGCGCCCTGGCCCCGGTGGAGCGCTCCACCTTCGACAACTCCGACGCCTGGATCAAGGCGCTCGCCAACACCTGCACCTACCAGGACAAGCTCTGGTGCGTGCCGTACTACGCGGGCGCCCGGGTCGCCATCTACAACTCGGCGGCCTTCCAGGCGGCCACCGGCAGCGCGGACTTCCCCAAGACGGAGGACGAGCTGCGGACGGCGCTGGACCGGGTTGCGGACAAGAACAAGGCCGACAAGAGCTACTCCGCGCTCTACCTGCCCGGCCCGTACTGGTACGCCGCGATGAGCTACGTCTCCGCGTACGGCGGCGCCATCGCCCGCTTCGACAGCGCCGGCAACTGGCACGGCACGCTGAGCGACCCGAAGTCCCAGCAGGGGCTCAACCACTTCGTCGACCTGGTGCGCAAGTACAACAAGGGCGACCTGGCGGTCAACGAGCAGAACCAGTTCGAGTCGATGGCCCGCGGGCACGCCGGGGCCTTCTACGGCAACGGCTACGAGGCCTCCAGCGTGACCGCGCCGGTCACCGGCGACCCCACCCTCAAGGACGCCGTCAGGCTGGCCACCATGCCCGGTCCGGGCGGCAAGCCGCTGCCGACCTTCATCGGCGGCTCGGACCTCGCGGTCACCGCCAAGTCGCCGTCGGCCGCGCTGGCCACCGACTGGGTCCGGATGCTCACCAGCGCCAAGTCCCAGCAGGCGCTGGCGGACAAGGACATCCTGCCGAACAACCTCACCCAGCTGAACCCGCTGAAGAGCAAGCCGGCCACGGCCGCCGCGGCCAACGCGGTGCCGGACGCCTGGTTCACCCCGCTGGCACCGGGCTGGGGCGCGATCGAGAAGCAGAAGATCCTGCCAGACATGCTCACCGCGATCCTCAAGGGCGGCAAGCCGGTGGACCAGGCCGCCAAGGAGGCGGACGCCGCGATCGACCAGTTGATCAACAAGCAGAGCTGAGCCGTGCGGGCCGGACCGGTGGCCTGACGAGAGTCCCTCCCGGGCCACCGGGAGGGACTCTCGGACGTGCTGCGCGGGGGAGGCCCCCGTAGGATTGCCGCAGGAATCACCGGAGCGAGTGTGCGGACTCGCCGCCGTAGAGGTCCCCGCCCGGGCATCCCGCCCGGACGGGGTCGAACCATCTCATCGGAGGCACATCCAGATGTCCGACCCGCAGACTGTCCCCGTCCCCGGCCGGATCATGGCGGCGGAGATGGCCGAGCAGCCGGCCGTCCTCCAGCGCATCCTCGACGAGGGCGCCCCGAAGATCTTCGAGATCGCGGCCCAGATCGCCGCCCGCAACCCACGCTTCGTGCTCCTCACCGCGCGCGGCACCTCGGACAACGCGGCGCTCTACGCCAAGTACCTGATCGAGATCCTGCTCGGCAAGCCCGCCGGCCTGACCTCGATGTCCACCACCACCGCGTACGGCGCCAAGCCGGACCTCTCGGACGTGCTGGTCGTCACCGTCAGCCAGTCCGGCGGATCGCCCGACCTGGTGGCCTCCACCAAGGCGGCCCGCGAGGCCGGCGCCATCACCCTGGCGGTCACCAACAACGCCTCCTCGCCGCTGGCCGAGGTCTCCGAGTTCCACATCGACGTGCTCGCCGGGCCGGAGAAGGCGCTGCCCGCCACCAAGACCTACACCGCCGAGCTGCTGGCGCTCTACCTGCTGGTCGAGGGCCTGCGCGGCGGCGACGGCGCGGCCGCCAAGGAGCTGCCGGCGCTGGCCGCCGGCATCCTGGCCCGCCAGGCCGAGGTGAAGGCGCTGGCCGAGCGCTACCGCTTCGCCCAGCGCCTGGTCATCACCTCGCGCGGCTACGGCTACCCGACCGCCCGCGAGGCGGCGCTGAAGCTCATGGAGACCACCTACATCCCGGCCTCCCCGTTCTCCGGCGCCGACCTGCTGCACGGCCCGCTGGCCATGGTCGACAACGTCTCCCCGGTCATCGCGATCGTCCCGGACGGCAAGGGCGGCGAAGCCCTGCAACCGGTCCTGGACCGCCTGCGCGGCCGCGGGGCGGACCTGGTGGTCATCGGCCAGCAGGAGCAGGTGGACGCCGCCTCGGCGGGCTTCGCGCTGCCGGCCGGTGTGCCCGAGGAGGTCCAGACCATCCTGGAGATCCTGCCGCTGCAGCAGCTGGCCTACGAGGTCACCATCGCCCGCGGCCAGGACCCGGACGCCCCGCGCGCCCTGGCGAAGGTGACCGAGACGCGCTGATTGGTCGCCCGCTCGCCTCCGGGGCTGTTTTGTCGCCCGGCTCGCCTCCGGGCCGCTTGATCCGGTGCCGACGGTCGGCGCTCCGTCGCTCCTTCGTCGCTCCGTCGCTTCTCCCTTTCGGCACCGGCGCGGCCCTTCGGCTCGGGGCGGGTTCGGTGCGGGGCTGGGGCTCGGCGCGGGGTGGGGCGGCCGCTCGGTGTCATGTCGAAGCCCCCGTCCACATGCTGTGGACGGGGGCTTCGACATGGTGAGCGGCGGAAGAAAGCTGTTGGCACTCCCCGGAGGGGGAAAGCACTACGGGCCACGGCGCCGACACGGGACCCTCAACCCGTGCGGCACCGCAGCCCGGAGCTGTCGTCGGGCGCCGGTGTGATCGAGAACTGTGCGGGGTCCTCGTTCGGCGGCGTCCGACCGAGGAGCGGCCTCGCGCGGTCAGGGCAGTTGCGCGGGGGGCCTCTCCTTGGTGCCCTTTCATTGTGGACTAGACCAATCTGGGTTGTCCAGGGCTCCCCGAAAATTGGTCTGGACAACTTGGGTGCCACCCCGCGGCGGGCGGGTGCGGCAGGGCCGCGCCCCGGGTCTGGAGCTACGCTCGCCATGTGCCCTCGCTGAACGAACTCGTCCGCCGCCACACCACCCTGACCGGTGCCGATGTGGAGTGGCTCCACATGCTGGTCTCGGAGTGGCAGCTGCTCTCCGACCTCTCCTTCGCCGACCTGGTCCTGTGGATCCCCACCTGGGACGGCATCCGCTACGTCTCGGTGGCCCAGATGCGGCCCAACACCGGGCCCACCTCCTACCAGGACGACATGGTCGGCCACCTCGTCCCGCGCGGCCGCCGGCCGTTGCTGGACGCCGCCTTCGACGAGGGCCGGATCGTGCGCGAGGGGGACCCGGAGTGGCGTGAGGAGGTGCCCGTCCGGGTCGAGTCGATCCCGGTGCGGCGCGAGGGCAAGGTGCTCGGCGTGATCGCCCGCAACACCAACCTGCTGACCGTCCGCACTCCCAGCCGGCTCGAACTCACCTACCTGCAGAGTGCCTCCGACCTGGCCCAGATGATCGCCGCCGGGACGTTCCCGTACCACGGCGTCGAGCAGACCGACATGGACGCCGCACCCCGGGTCGGTGACGGCCTGATCCGGCTCGACGCCGACGGCATCGTCACCTACGCCAGCCCCAACGCGCTCTCCGCCTACCACCGCCTCGGCCTCACCACCGACCTGGTCGGCAGCCACCTCGGCCGGGCCACCGCCGAGCTGGTCCCGCCTTCGCGGTCGGCGGTGCACGAGGCGCTGGTGAAGCTGGCGAGCGGCTGGGCACCCCGCCAGACCGAGGTCGAGGTGCAGGGCGGGGTGGTGACCCTGCGGGCGATCCCGCTCAAGCCCAAGGGCACGCTGACCGGCTCCCTGGTGCTCTGCCGGGACGTCACCGAGCTGCGGCGCCGCGACCGCGAGCTGATGACCAAGGACGCCACCATCCGGGAGATCCACCACCGGGTGAAGAACAACCTCCAGACGGTGGCGGCCCTGTTGCGGCTGCAGTCGCGCCGGATGGACTCGGAGGCCGGCCGGGCCGCGCTGGACGAGGCGGTCCGCCGGGTGGGTTCGATCGCGATCGTGCACGAGACGCTCTCCCAGGCGCTGGACGAGCAGGTCGCCTTCGACGAGATCGCCGACCGGGTGCTGGCCATGGTGATGGAGCTGTCCCAGGACGGCCGGGTGGCGACCCGCCGCAGCGGCAGTTTCGGCATCCTCTCCGCCGAGGTGGCCACGCCGCTGGCGATGGTGCTGACAGAGCTGCTGCAGAACGCGCTGGAACACGCCTTCGGCCCGTCCGCCTCGGGCAGCCTGGAGGTCAGCGCGCTGCGGGGCCGGGCGCCGGCCACCGGCATGGGCTGGTCGGACAGCTGGAACGGCGGGGCCCGGCCGGAGGAGTACCTGCTGATCACCGTGCAGGACGACGGTCGGGGCATGCCGGAGGGCTTCGACCCGCAGCAGGCGGGCAATCTCGGGCTGCAGATCGTCCGGACCCTGGCCACCGGGGAGCTGGGCGGCACCTTCGACATGGTCGCCGGGCCGAACGGCGGCACCAAGGTGATCCTGGAGATCCCGGTGCCCTGACCCGCCGGGTCGGCCGACGGGGTGCGGCGATTGAGGTGCACCGGAGTGTGACGGGGGCGTGCGGTCGGCGGGAGCGCCGGGTGCACACTCCTGCACCACCGCGCGCGGCTGCGTGAAACGGGGGCGGCGGCCGCAGGGGAACGGGTGCGGAAACAGAAACGAGGCCCTGTCGACCGGGGGGGGGGTGGGTCGACAGGGCCTCTCAACCCGTTCCGGCCGTCGGGGGGAGTCGGCCGGAACGGGGGCTCTGGGTGGTGCGACACCTCACCGATGCGTTGCACACGGTGAGCGCCTCAGCTCCACAATATTGCTCTAAGTGAACAGTATCAAGTGCCTGGGCGGCCCGGTGTCGCAGGACCGTGTCGAGCAAGGTCCTTTGTACGGAAGGCTTCGCCAGGAAGTGCAGGGAAGCCCTTGATCATGTGTTGATCGGTCCTACGGTCACTGCTGGTGTTACGGCGTGTGATCAGGCGGTGCGGGCGCGGTTGCGAGCAGCGCGGCGCTTCATCGCGCGACGCTCGTCCTCGCTCATACCGCCCCAGACGCCGGCGTCCTGGCCGGTCTCGAGCGCCCACTGCAGGCACTGCTCCATGACCGGACAGCGGCGGCACACGGCCTTGGCTTCCTCGATCTGCAGCAGAGCAGGACCGGTGTTCCCGATCGGGAAGAACAGCTCGGGGTCCTCTTCGCGGCAGACAGCGCGGTGGCGCCAGTCCATGGTCGTCCAACTCCTCCTGCCGCGGGGGTTGCCCGGTCGGCACAATCGATGGCTTGTGAATGTGAACGCTTTCACGAATCCCGCAACAGCAAAAGAGACCAAAGGCCCATCGGGCCCGGGTGGTCTGTGCTGGGGAGGGATTCGGCGATTCGAGGGACACCCCGCGGTCGGCACCCGCCAGGGTCTGTGGTTGCCGTCGCTGCGATGTGTCCCGATCGCCATGTAGAGGTTCGCAAACCTCGGGCCCGGATACAACCCCCTTCAGGGAGGAATTTTTGATTCTTCGGTGTCGCCTAGCTCACAGCCGGTACTTCTATGGAGTGAAGGGGGCTTGTGCGTTCGAGAAGAAGGGCGAACCCCCCTTCCGGTCACACAATCACACGCAGTGCCCGCCGTACGCCTGTGAAACTGACGCGACTCCTGTCTCCAAGGTGGTCCCCGTCCACCTGGAATGGGGCCGGTTCCTGCGAAACCAAGGTGAAGTGCCGAGCGTCGTGATAGGAGACGACGTGCTTTCCGGACGGGCCCGCGGGGGTGGTGCCATCGCTCGAAGGTGTGTGCGACCGCAGGATCTGACGGACCGTTCGAGCAGTGCCGAACGCGGTCATCCGGGTGATGCCGAAGACGTCGAGGTCCGTGTCGAAGGAGGCGAGCGGGGAGGGATGGACCGGGCGGTTGCCCAGGAACGTCCACGGCGAGGTGTTGCTGACTATGGCCAGCACCAGGCCGGGGACCGGCTCCCGGCCCGGAAGTTGCAGGGTGACCGGGCCCGATCGGCGCTGCTCACGCTGGGTGACGTAGTGCCGGAGCGCCTGGCCGACGTAGAGCGCGTGAGTGGACTTGCGCCCCGCCTTGCGCTGCTCCTCCACCCGGCCCACCACACCCGCGTCGAAGCCGAGGCCGGCGGTGAAGGTGAACCAGCGGTCCGGCAGCCCCTCGGTCATCGCCTTGCCCAGGCCGATCGGCCGCTCCCGGCGGCGCTCCAGCGCGTTCAGCAGGGCTCCGGTGGCCTCCACCGGGTCGTTGGGCAGCCCCAGTGCGCGGGCGAACACGTTGGTCGACCCCCCGGGCACCACGGCCAGCCGGGGGACCTTCTCGCCCGGGCCGTGCACCAGCAGTCCGTTGACCACCTCGTTGACGGTGCCGTCGCCGCCCAGGGCCACCACGAGGTCGACGGTGCCGTCCTCGACCGCCTCGCGGGCCAGGTCACGCGCGTGGCCGCGGTACTCGGTCTGGGCCACTTCCAGCTTGAGGTCGCTGCGCAGGGCGTGGATCAGGACATCCCTGGTGCGGCCACTGGTGGTGGTCGCTTTCGGGTTGACGACCAGGAGAGCACGCATGTGCTCAGCCTACGGGTCGGTACGGACCAACCGGCCGCTACCCTGCTGGAGTGACCGCAGAATCCTCCGCACCCGTACCCGTGCCCGGCTCCGACCGGCCGGCGGCCCTGACCGCGGGCGCCGCCATCACCGCCCTGGAGGGCGCCGCGCTCGCCGTCGTCGGCGTCTGGGACATGGTGTCCGCCGTGTCCGGCGACTCCAGGCAGCTCGCGCTGAACGAGTTCGGCGGCCTGGTGATCGTGCTGCTCGGCGTGTTGCCGCTGCTGGCCGCCCGGGCGCTGCTCAAGGGGCGTCGCTGGGGCCGCAGCCCGGCCGTGCTGACCAACTCGCTCTGCCTGCCGGTGGCGTACTACATGTGGCAGAGCGGCGGCACCATGGTGGCCGTCGGGGCCGTGATCGGCCTCTTCGGGCTGGTCGGCATCGGGGCCCTGCTCAGCCCGAGATCGACGGCGGCCCTCTACGCTCCGCACGAGGGCTGAGCGCAGAGGGCCGGAGCCGGCGGCCGCCGCTGAGCGGCCGTCAGTCCTACTCCTCCACCAGGAGCTTCTCCCGGAGCTGGGCCAAGGTGCGGGCCAGCAGCCGGGAGACGTGCATCTGGGAGATGCCCACCTCGGCGGCGATCTGCGACTGGGTCATGTTGCGGAAGAACCGCAGCACCAGGATCTTCTGCTCCCGGGGCGGCAGTTGGGCCAGCAGCGGCTTGAGGGACTCGCGGTACTCGACGCCCTCCAGCGCCTCGTCGGTGGCGCCCAGGGTGTCCGCCACGGCCGGCGACTCGTCGTCGCTGTCCGGGACGTCCAGCGAGAGCGTGGAGTACGCGTTGGCGGACTCCAGACCCTCCAGCACGTCCTCCTCGGAGATCCCCAGGTGCTCGGCCAGCTCGTGCACGGTGGGGGAGCGGCCGTGCCGCTGGGAGAGCTCGCTGGTCGCCGTGGTCAGCGACAGCCGCAGCTCCTGGAGCCGGCGCGGCACCCGGACCGCCCAGCCCTTGTCCCGGAAGTGCCGCTTGATCTCGCCGACGATGGTCGGCGTCGCGTAGGTGGAGAACTCGACCCCGCGTTCGTGGTCGAAGCGGTCCACCGACTTGATCAGCCCGATGGTGGCGACCTGGGTGAGGTCGTCCAGCGGCTCGCCCCGGTTGCGGAACCGCCGGGCCAGGTGCTCCACCAGGGGGATGTGCATCCGCACCAGCTGGTTGCGCAGCTCGACGCGCTCCGAGGAGCCCTCGGGCAGCGCGGACAGCCGGACGAACAGCGCCCGGGCCGCCTCCCGGTCCGGCGCACCCGAACGGTGCGGGGCCTGCGAGGGCACCGCACCGCGCAGCGCCCCGGCCGCGTCGTCGCGGGGCGCCGGGGACTCCGGAGCCTCGGACGGGGGCGAGGGCGTGGGCGACGGATCAGACGTCGGCTCGGTCGGCTGGCTCATCCGGTGGGCGTCCTTCGGGTGCGCTTCGTCGTTGGCGGCGAGGCCGGGAACGCTCGCCTGGGTCGGTACGGCAGGGCCCGCCGTCGCGAGGCCGGTACGGTCCAGATCACTCACGGCCATTCCCCCGTTCCGTTCCGGGAGCACCGGGACCTGGGGCGGTCCCGGATTCGTCTCGTTGGTCGTACCGCGTGGTGGGCGGTACCGGGAGCCGTCCGCCGGTCCGGGTGGTGCCGGGCGGACGGCTCTTGTTCGGTGCTGCTGCGGGGGCTCTAATGGGCGGCGGACCCGCCGCGCTTCTTGTGCAGGCTGATGGAGACGGTGTTGTCCTCGGCGACCGAGGACTCCACCTCGCCGGCCAGCGCGGAGAGCACCGTCCAGGCGAAGGTGTCCCGCTCCGGGGCCCGGCCGTCCGTGGTCGGGGCGGAGACGATGACCTTCAGCGAGTCACCCACCAGCCGGAACTCGCAGGAGAGGACCGACCCGGGCACCGCCTGCTGGAGCAGGATGGCGCAGGCCTCGTCCACCGCGATCCGGAGGTCCTCGATCTCGTCCAGCGTGAAGTCCAGACGGGCCGCCAGGCCCGCCGTCGCTGTTCGCAGCACCGAGAGGTAGGCACCCGCCGCGGGCAGCCGGACCTCCACGAAGTCCTGCACTCCGGGCTCGCCGTCGATCTGGGACACCCTCACCTCCTGGGTGACGCGCTGTGCTTCCGGGCCGGTGGCCGCGGCACTGTCTGTTGCTTGGCTCAACTGCTTCGCCCCAACTGTCCAGAGGGGTGGTGCGGTACGTACCGGTCATACCCCGGCAGGGGTGGTCGGACGCCGCGCATCCGCCCGAGACGTTACCGCTATCGGCGGGCGGATGTCGCGATCCGGTCCCGCCTTCACGGGAACGAGCGACACCGGGTGCGAGGGTCACTCATGGTAGGCCCTCGCGACGCAGGGTGGCAGCCCCCGGGCGGGACCGGCTTCGGTGGTCCGGGCGGTCAGCGGGTGCCGGCGACGATGAGCGCCCGGTCGGTGAGCCGGTGGACGGTCCAGTCGTCCATCTGCACCGCGCCGAGCGACTTGTAGAAGTTGATCGAGGGCTCGTTCCAGTCGAGCACCGACCACTCCACCCGAGAGTAGCCGCGCTCGACGGCGATCCGGGCCAGCTCCAGCAGCAGCGCCTTGCCGTGGCCGCCGCCGCGCGCCTCGGGGCGGACGTAGAGGTCCTCCAGGTAGATCCCGTGCGTCCCGCGCCAGGTCGAGAAGTTGAGGAACCAGACCGCGAAGCCGACCGGCTCGCCGGTGGTGTCGTCCTCGGCGATCAGCCCGAACACCGCCGGGGCGGCGCCGAACAGGGCCTCGCGGAGCTGTTCCTCGGTGGCGACCGCCTCGTGCGGCGCCTTCTCGTACTCCGCGAGTTCGCGGATCATGGTGTGAATGACCGGGACATCGGTGACTACGGCGGTGCGGATCATGCCACGAGCCTACTTGGCCTGCTCGTCCTCGTCCCAGGCCTGGATCGAGGTCTGGTCGACGATCCGGCCGTCCCGCAGGTCGGCGACCGAGGTGACCAGCACCTGGACCCCGTCGGGATAGCGGCAGGACTCCATGAACGCGAGGCGGTCGCCGTCGAGGACGACCCGTTCCAGCTTGTGGCTCAGCTCCCGGCTGTAGACGTCGTTCAGCATGGCGCCGATCTCGTCCAGGCCGTGCATCACCAGGGGGTGACTGGGCTGGGTCTTGCGGTCGACCATGCGCAGTTCGGCGTCGTCCGCGTACAGCGCCAGCAGCGCGTCGGCGTCGCTGCGCTCGATGCCCTCGCGCAGCGCCCGGGTGTCGAAGGCGGACGGCGCGGCCATGGTGGTCATGTTCTCGCTCCTCCGGTCGGTTCCGTCGGCTGGTACCTCCGAGCGTACGCCCGCCGTGCGGCGGCTCAGCCGGTCGTCACGCTACGCAGGTACGCCGCGAGCGCCGTGATCGCGGCCGGGTTGCGCGGGCTCTCCACCAGGTCCACGTAGTCCAGGACGAAGATCCGGCCGTCGCGGACCGCGGAGACGCCCGCCAGCGGCGGGAAGGACGTGAGGAACTTCCGCTTGGCCTCGGCGTCGGGGGAGCCGTAGTCGTTGATGACGATCACCTCGGGGTCGCGCTGGACCACGTTCTCCCAGCCGACGGTGGTCCAGGAGTCGGCGAGGTCGCCCGTCACGTTCTCCCCGCCGGCCTTGGCGATGATCTCCTGGGGCGCGGCGAACTTCCCCGCGGTGTACGGCTTGTCCTCGCCGCTGTCGTACAGGAAGACGCGCGGCCGGCGCCCGGGCTGCGGCACGGCGGCGACCTGCGCCCGGAACTCGGCGACCAGCTCGTCGGCCCGGTCGCGGACGTCGAAGATCTCGCCCAGGTTGGCCAGATCGGTGTAGAGCGCGTCCAGCGGGGACATCACCCCGCGCTCGGGGCCTTTGCCGCTGCGGCAGGACTCGCTGAGCACGTAGGAGTCGATGCCGAGGCCGGCCAGCGCCTGCGGGGTGAAGCCGCCGGCCTCGTCGAACCCGTAGTGCCAGCCGGCGAAGACCAGGTCGGCCCGGGCCTCCAGGGCGATCTCCCTGGTGATCTGCCGCTTGGAGAGCCACCTGGTCTGCTGGTAGCCGTCCTTCCAGGCCACCTTGTCGACCTGGCCCTTGTCGTCGGGCATCACGTAGCCGGCCATCCGGTCGGCGAGCCCGAGCGCGAGCATCAGTTCGGTGATGCCGACGTCGTTGGTCACCGTCCGGGCCGGTTTCCGCTCGAAGGTGACCTCGGTGCCGCAGTTGTCGACGGTCACCGGGTAGTGGGCGGAGCCGGCGGCTTCCCCGGCGGGCGCGATCTCGGCGCCGCAGGCGGTCAGTGCGAGGGTGAGCAGGGCGGCGGTGGCAACGGCCTCGGTGCGCATGGGTCTCCTCAGCGGGGGGAGTCGGCGGGGGCGGGGGACGGCCGGTCGAGCCGGTCGAAGAGCAGTTGGACGGCGCCGGTCTCCGGGTGTTCCACGGGGGTCGCGCGGACGCCGAACACCTCGGCCAGCAGGGCGGGGCGCAGGACGTCGGCGGGCGCCCCGGAGGCGACGATCCGGCCGGCCGCGATGACGTACAGCAGGTCGCAGTGGCCGGCCGCCAGATTGAGGTCGTGCAGCGCCGTGAGCACCGTCGCACCGGCCTCCCGGACCAGCGCCAGCACCTCCAACTGGTGGGCGATGTCTAGGTGGTTGGTGGGCTCGTCGAGCACCAGTACGCGGGGCTCCTGGACCAGCGCGCGGGCGATCAGCACCCGCTGCTTCTCGCCCCCGGACAGGCTCAGGAAGCCGCGCCCGGCCAGGTGGCCCGCGCCCACCCGGGCCAGTGCGCCGGCGCACCGCCCGGCGTCCCCGGCGGTCGGCCGGGCGAAGCCGCCGCGGTGCGGCAGCCGGCCCATGCCGACCACCTCGGCCACCGTGAAGTCGAACTCGGCGGAGTGCTCCTGCGGCAGCGCGGCCACCCGCCGGGCGGCCTCGCGCGGGGCGAGCGCGTGCAGGTCCTCGCCGTCCAGCCGGACGGCGCCGGCGGCGGGCCGCAGTGCCCGGTAGACGCAGCGCAGCAGCGTCGACTTGCCGCTGCCGTTCGGCCCGACCAGGCCGACCACCTGTCCGGCGGCGGCGCCGAGCGTGACGTCGTGGACGAGCCGGGTACCGGCCAGGTCGACCGTGACGGCGTCGATCGCGAGATCCATCAGCGGCCTCCGAAGGTGTAGCCGCGACGGCGCATCAGCAGCAGGAAGCAGGGCACTCCGAGGACGGCGGTGACCACTCCGACCGGCAGTTCGGCCGGCGCCAGCAGGGTGCGCGAGACGATGTCCACCCAGACCAGCAGCAGCGCGCCGGCGAGCGGCGCGACCAGCAGCACCCGGCGGTGCCCGGCGCCGACCAGCATCCGGGTCAGGTGCGGCACCATCAGGCCGACGAAGCCGATCGCGCCGCTGACCGCGACCACGGTGCCGGTGACGGCCGCCGTCACCACGAACAGCTCGCGGCGCAGCCGGTCGCCGTCCACCCCGAGCGAGGCCGCCGTCTCGTCGCCCATGGCGAGCGCGTCCAGCCGCCCGGCGGCGCAGGCCAGGTAGGCGAGGCCGGCCAGCACGGTGGCGGCGGCGATCGGGACGGACCCCCAGGTCGCCCCGCCGAGGCTGCCGAGCAGCCACATCATGGCGCTGCGGGCGGCCTCGCCGCGGGCGGCGCCGAACACCATCAGCGCCGTCACCGCCGAGAAGCCGTAGGACATCGCGGTGCCGGTCAGTACCAGCCGCAGCGGAGTGAGCCCGTGGGCCGTCCGGGCGGCGGCGTACACCAGGACCATCGCCAGCAGTGCGGCGGCGAACGCGGAGACCGAGATCGCCCAGACCCCGAGCGAGGCGAAGGCGCCCAGCAGCAGGACGGCGTTGGCGCCGACCGAGGCGCCGGAGGAGATGCCCAGGACGAACGGGTCGGCGAGCGCGTTGCGGACCATCGCCTGCACCGCGACCCCGGTGGTCGCGAGCCCGGCGCCGACCACGGCGGCCAGCACGGTGCGGGGCAGCCGGATCTCCCAGACGATCGCGTAGGCGGCGGCCTCGCCGGCCTCCAGCCGACCGCCCGTCAGCCCGGCGCCCAGCAGCCGCAGGACGTGCGCCCAGCCGAGCGCGGAGGAGCCCAGGGCGACGCCGCAGACCAGGGAGAGCAGCAGCGCCGCGACCAGGCCGGCGGCCAGCGGGACGACGGGTGTTCGACGGGCCGTCCGTTCGGGGGCCGGTGCGGTCACTGCGGTGCTCACGGGCGGCGCGCCTTCGCCTCGGGCCACGGGCGGCAGCGAGGCGGCGCGCCCGGGCGGCAGGGCTGCCGGGGCGCCATCCCCTCGCAGTCCACGGCGAGTTGTCGGGAGATCGGCGTCCCAGGGCGATCGGGCTCGCGGGCACAGGGCTCCGCCCACCGTTGCGGGTCAGCGCCGGATTCACACCGGACTTCTCCCTCGGACGCCCGGGCAGCATAACAAGCGCTAGGGCTTATCAACCCTTACCGGTGGTCCGGGGGCCCGAACGCGCGACCGCCCCCGTCCGGCGGTCCGGACGGGGGCGGTCGGCGGTGCCTGATCGGGGATCAGGCCTGCTTGGTCTCCCAGAAGATCTTGTCGACCTCGGCGATCAGGTCGAGCAGGGCCTGGCCGGTGGCCGGGTCCGTCGACGCCTTGGTGGCCGAGGCGGCCTTCAGGGTGTCGTTGATCAGCTGGTGCAGCTGCGGGTACTTCTCGAAGTGCGGAGCCTTGAAGTAGTCGCTCCACAGGACCGAGATGTGGTGCTTGACGGCCTCGGCGCGCTGCTCCTTGATGATCAGGGCACGGGTGCGGAACGCCGGGTCCTCGTTGGCCTGGTACTTCTCCTGGGTGCCCTTCACCGACTCGGCCTCGATCCGGGCCTGGGCGGGGTCGTACACGCCGCAGGGCAGGTCGCAGTGGGCGTGGACGGTGGCGCGCGGTGCAAACAGACGAGAGAACATGGGAGTCCTTCCTTAGATCGTCTTCCCGCGCCCGAGATTACCCTTCCGGCCACCGGGTTTCGCGGCCGGGCGGCGGGCCTAGGGCAAAAGGTGGAGCCGGAACCGGGCCAATTCGGGCATCGGTCGACGGCGGTCCGTACGGCAGACTGGGACGCGGCGAGCCGGGAGGAGCAGGCGTGGCGCGGATGGCGGAACCGGAGGGCGGCACCCCGGGGGGTGGCGCGCCGTTCGGGCTGATCGACGTGGCGGGCCCCTCGATGGTGCCGACCCTGCGCGAGGGTGACCAACTGCTGGTCCGGTACGGCGCGCGGATCAGACCGGGGGCGGTGGTGGTGTTCCGTCACCCCCTCCAGCAGGACCTGCTGGTGGTGAAGCGGGCCGTGGCGCGGCGGGCGAAGGGCTGGTGGCTGCTCTCCGACAACCGGCCGGTCGACAGCGACAGCCGCAGCTACGGCG
Source organism: Kitasatospora sp. NPDC050463 (assembly GCF_040655255.1). Classification (NCBI taxonomy): domain Bacteria; kingdom Bacillati; phylum Actinomycetota; class Actinomycetes; order Kitasatosporales; family Streptomycetaceae; genus Kitasatospora; species Kitasatospora sp. NPDC050463. Next base: position 28,072 of record NZ_JBFAJO010000042.1, on the reverse strand, counting down.
CCGTCCCGGACGAACTGGTGCTCGGACGGGTGCTGTTGCGGCTGCGCCCGCGCCCGGCCTGGCTGGCCCCGGGCCGCCGGCTGGAGCGCCTGCTGCTCACCGGTCGGCCGGCCCGGATCCCGGGCCTGGCCCGCCGGCTGGGCGTCTGGGTCGACCCCGACGAGTTCTAGGCCCCGGGTCGGCCGGTCAGCCCTGGCCGGCCGGCGCCGATGCCTCCTGGGCCTCCTGCCGCTTGCGGGCCCGGTACGCGGCGACGTTGGCGCGGGTGGCGCACCGGTCGGAGCAGTACCGCCGGGAGCGGTTGGTGGAGGTGTCCAGATAGGCGTTGCGGCAGGGGGAGGCCTGGCAGATGCCGAGCCGGTCGGCGCCCAGCTCGGTCAGGTGGACGGCCAGCCCCATGCAGGCGACGGCGCTGAAGTGGGCGGTGGCGGTCGCCGAGTTCTCGGCGAGGTGCAGGTGCCAGCGCGGCCGGCCGGCGTCGTCCAGGTAGTCGTGCCCGGAGACCAGCGGGCTGACGGGGTACTCCATCAGCAGGCTGTTCAGCAGGTCGACGCCGCGGATCTCGTCCCCCTCGGCGGCGGCCTCGAAGACCCCGCGCAGCCTGGTCCGGACGGCCCGCAGCCGCGGCAGGTCCGACTCGTCGGCGAGCGCGGCGGCCCGGGAGGATTCGGAGAACAGTGACCGCACCGCCTCCACCGAGGTCAGCGAGTCGGTGCCGCGCTCGGGCTCCTCGGTGTTCACCAGCCGGACAGCCCTTTCGGCGTACGAGGCGAGCTCCACGGTGGTCCTTCCAGGTTCGGTAACGGGCTGATTGCCTCCAGCCTATTACCCGGGCGGGGAAAACGTCGGCGCCCGGCAGGACCGGCCTGCCGGGCGCCGTGCGGCTGCGCTCAGAGCACCTTGGACAGGAACGCCCGGGTGCGCTCGTGCTGGGGGTTGGTGAGGACGTCGCGCGGGTTGCCGGACTCGACCACCACACCGCCGTCCATGAAGACCAGCGCGTCGCCGACCTCGCGGGCGAAGCCCATCTCGTGGGTCACCACGACCATGGTCATGCCCTCCTCGGCGAGGCCGCGCATGACGTCCAGGACGTCGCCGACCAGCTCCGGGTCGAGCGCCGAGGTGGGCTCGTCGAAGAGCATCAGCTTGGGCTTCATGGCGAGCGCCCGGGCGATCGCCACCCGCTGCTGCTGGCCGCCGGAGAGCTGCGAGGGGTAGTTCTTCGCCTTGTCGGCCAGGCCGACCCGCTCCAGCAGCGCCATCCCGCGGTTGCGGGCGTCCGCCTTGGACTCGCCCTTGACCTGCACCGGCGCCTCGATGACGTTCTCCAGGGCGGTCATGTGCGGGAACAGGTTGAAGCGCTGGAACACCATGCCGATGTCGCGCCGCTTGAGCGCGACCTCGCTCTCCTTGAGCTCGTAGAGCCGGTCGCCCTTCTGCCGGTAGCCGACCAGCTCGCCGTCGACCCAGAGCCGGCCGGCGTTGATCTTCTCCAGGTGGTTGATGCACCGCAGGAAGGTCGACTTGCCGGAGCCGGACGGGCCGATCAGGCAGAACACCTCGCCCTGCTTGACCTCCAGGTCGATGCCCTTGAGCACCTGGACCGTGCCGTAGGACTTGTGGACGTCCTCGGACCGGACCATCGGGCCGCCGTTGCCGGCGTCGGCGGGGGTCTTGGTCAGATCGGTCATACGTGACCACCTCCCTCGAGCCCCGGGACCACGTCGGCGGTGGTCTTCGGGGTGGGCTTCCCGGCGAACAGTCTCCGCAGCCGCTGGATCGGCGTGGGCGGGAGCGTCCGGTTGGAGCCGCGGGCGTAGTGCCGCTCGATGTAGTACTGGCCGATGGTCAGCAGCGACGTGAAGAACAGGTACCAGAGGCTGACCACGATCAGCAGCGGGATGTTCTGGTAGTTCCGAGAGTAGATCACCTGGCCGGCCCGGAAGATCTCCTCCAGGGAGATCACGCTGACCAGCGAGGTGGTCTTGAGCATCGAGATGGTCTCGTTGCCGGTCGGCGGGATGATCACCCGCATGGCCTGCGGCAGCACGATCCGGCGCATGGTCTGGAAGCGGCTCATGCCGAGCGCGTGTGAGGCCTCGCTCTGGCCCTCGTCGACCGACTGGATGCCGCCGCGGACGATCTCCGCCATGTAGGCGGCCTCGTTCAGGCCCAGGCCCAGCAGGGCGGCGACGAAGGTCGGGATCAGCACGTTGGTGGACTCGGACCAGAACTCCGGTCCCCACGGCACGCCGATCGAGAGCTTGGCCCAGATCAGGCCGAGGAAGTTCCAGAACACCAGCTGCACCAGGACGGGCGTGCCGCGGAAGATCCAGATGTAGATCCACGCGGTGCCGGAGAGCAGCGGGTTGGGGGAGAGCCGCATCACCGCGAGGATGATGCCGCCGACCACACCCATGAGCATGGCGAGCGCGGTCAGCTCCAACGTGACGAGCATGCCGTGCACGATGCTGTCGTGGAAGAGGTACTTCCCGACGATGTCCCACTTGAAGGCGGGATTGGTGAAGAGGGCGCTCAGCAGCATCGCCGCGAGCAGGGCGATGACGACGGCGCCCGCCCAGCGTCCGGGGTGGCGGACGGGGACGGCCTTGATGGTCTCAGGCCGTCCCTTCGTCGCCTTCCCCTTGTCCAGAGAGTTCACGGTGTGGCCTCGGGGGAGAGAGAGTCAGACGGAGGGTCAGCTGACGGCGCCGTTGACGGTCGACTTGTCGATCGCCCCGGCCTCGACGCCCCACTTGGAGAGGATCTGCTTGTAGGTGCCGTCGTCGATCAGCGACTGGACGGCGGACTGGACCGCGGGGGTGAGCGCCGAGCTCTTGGCCAGCGCGATGCCGTAGGGGGCGGCGTCGTAGGTGGCGCCGAGCTTCTCCAGCTGGCCGCCGGACTGCTTGATCGCGTAGTCGACGACCGGGGAGTCGGCCATCATGAGCTGGTCGCGGCCGGAGACCACCGCGTTGGTGACGTCGGTCTGCAGGTCGAACTTGTCACCGTCGTTGACGATGCCCGGCTTGCCGGCCTTGGCACAGGCGGGGTTGCGGGTGTCGGTGATCTCCTGCGCCTGGGTGGTGCCGGTCTGGACGGCGACCTTCTTGCCGCACAGGTCGTCGGCGTTGATCTTGTCCGGGTTGCCCTTCTTCACCGCGATGGCACTGCCCGCGTTGAAGTACGTGACCATGTCGACGGTCTGTTCGCGTTCCTTGTTGTCCGTCAGGGACGACATGCCGATCTGGAACTTGTTCGACTGGATGCCGGGGATGATCGCGGTGAAACCGGAGTCCTGAACGTCGACCTTGAGGCCGAGCTTGGCCGCGACGGCGGTGATCAGGTCGACGTCCATGCCCTCGATCTTGCCGTTGTCGGCCTTGAACTCGTTGGGCGCGTACGAGGCGTCCGAGCCGACCGCGAGCTTGCCGGCGGACTTGATGTCGGCGGGGACGAGGGCGACCAGCTTGTCGTCGGCCTTCACCTCGTTGACGGTCGCGCTGGCGTTGGGGGCGCCGGTGCTCTCGTCCTTGCTGCTGCTACAGGCGGTCATGGCGAGGGAGACGGACGCGAGTACCGCGCCGGCGGCGAAGAGACGGGTGCGCGGGGTACGGGCGGTCATGAGGGGGATCTCCTCCTGAGGGAGAGGTCGGGCGGAGCGCGCCGCGGGGAGCGGCACACCGGGGCAGCAGGCCGTACGGCGCTGTACGGGGTGTATGTCGCTGTACGTCGTCGAACGGGCAGAGCCGGTCGTGCTGAGCCTGGGCAGGGGTCGCGCAGGGTGGTGCGTGGTGCGTCTTCCGCCACCCTCCGCCGAGGTGGACGTTGATCGAACCGCCTCGACCAGTGGCCGGCCCGATCGGAGATGGGGGGAATCCTGCCATCTGATGACGGTCGGATGGCCCTCATTCAGATCAAAATCGGATAACGGGGGGTCACGCTGTCCGCTATTCGGACTAATAAGGTGCCCCTGTCACCCTGCGTATAAGTATGCAGATCTCCCTGCGCTCTGCCCGGAGGCCCGCCCGTGTGACCTCCGGATGGGGCCGCCGGGTTGGAGCCTCCGGGTGGGGCCGCCCGCGTCGGCCGCTCAGATCCCGCCGTTGACCACCGCGTTCTGGGCCGCGCCCGCCGCGACGCTCCACTTGGCGAGGATCTTGTCGTACTCGCCGCTGCGGATCAGCTGGTCCACCGCCTTGGCCAGCACGTCGCGCAGCTCGGTGTCGTCCTTGCGCACCGCGATCCCGTACGGGTTGGACTTGGACTGCGCGCCGGTCACCTCGAAGCGGTTGCCGCCGTCGGTGGTTTTGGCCGCGTAGGCGGCCACCGGGAAGTCGTTCAGGCCGGCCGCCGCCGCGCCGGAGGCGACCTCGGCCAGCGCCTTGGCGTCGCTGTCGAACTTGTGGACGGTCAGCGGCTTGCCGCTGCGGCCGCAGGCCAGCACCTGCCGGGTGACGATCTCGTCCTGGGTGGTGTTCTGCTGCACCGCGACGACCCGGCCGCACAGGTCGTCCAGGGTGCGGACGCCCTTGGGATTGCCCTTCTGGACCACGATCGAGGTGCCGGCGATGAAGTAGTCCACGAAGTCCACGCCCGGGCTGACCTGCTTGCCCGCGTCGTCGAGGCCCTCGCGGCGCTGGCGGACGTCGCTCAGGCCGGACATCGCCACGTCGAACTGCTTGGCGTGCAGGTTCGGTATCAGCTTCTCGAACGGGGTGTCGACGGTCTCGATCCGCAGGCCGAGGATCTTGCCGACGGCATTGGCGATGTCGGGGTCGATGCCGTCCGGCTTGCCCTCGACGCCCCGGAAGTCCACCGGCGCGTAGTTGAGGTCCGAGCCGATCCGGAGCACTCCGGCACTGTGCTGTGCCTTGGGGATCCTGCTCCGGAGCTCCTGGACCGGATCCTTCGCGGCGGCCTGCTCGTCGCCGCCGCAGCCGGTCAGCAGCAGGGCTCCCGCCGTGCTCAGGGAGAGGGCCGCGGCGGCCGGTCGGCGGGGGTGGGCACGGTGGGGCATGAGGGTGCTCCTGTGGGAGGTACGTGGTGTCGCCGCGCCGTCGCGGAGGTGTACGCGAGACGGCGGAACAAGGGATCCTCCCATCCCGACCTGCCGGTCCCGGCGGCGGGTGTGTCAGAATTCGGTACCGGGTGACCCCCGATGCTCGAACCGGACCACCGAGTCGCGACAGGCTCGGGGTGCGAAGGAACGGAAGTCCACGACGCCGACTCCGTATCCGAGGCACCGCCTCCCCGTCGTGTCCGGGTCCACTCCTGCGAGTGCGCGTGCTCGTTCGCCGTTCGCCGCCACCGGAGCCCGGTGTGCCGGACGCCAGGCGCCGACTTTTGGCCGTGGTGCGGATGACGGGCGCGCGACGAGGACGAAAAGGCATAGGTGCGATGCCGTCGTCCGACCTACGCTCGGCCGGGAAGAAGTAGCAGTACAGCTCAGGCTCAACAGGTACAAAAACCCTCACCCGAGGGCGCGGCCCCGACGGCGGCGCCCCGATCCAGCCCATCCCGGGTCCGCCTCGGCGTACCCGGTTTCAAGTTTCCGGCCGGGTCGTCCGCCCGTCGGCCACGCGTTCTCGCTGATCAATGACGAAGAGGTCATCGTGGCAGCGGAGATCATCCACAGCAGCACCCAGGACACCGACGATCCGGTCGACGCCGTTTTCGCGCTCCACCGCGGCGGCAAGATGGAGGTCCGGGCGACCGTTCCGGTGCGCGACGCGGACGACCTGTCCCTCGCCTACACCCCCGGCGTCGCGCGCGTCTGCACGGCCATCGCCGAGCAGCCCGAGCTGGTGAACGACTACACCTGGAAGGCCAACACGGTCGCCGTCGTCACCGACGGCACCGCCGTGCTGGGCCTCGGCGACATCGGCCCGGAGGCCTCGCTGCCCGTCATGGAGGGCAAGGCCATCCTGTTCAAGCAGTTCGGCGGTGTGGACGCCGTCCCGATCGCGCTCGCCTGCACCGAGGTGGACGAGATCGTCGAGACCGTCGTCCGGCTGGCGCCCTCATTCGGCGGCGTCAACCTGGAGGACATCTCCGCACCCCGTTGCTTCGAGATCGAGCGTCGCCTCCAGGACGCGCTGGACATCCCGATCTTCCACGACGACCAGCACGGCACCGCGATCGTCACCACCGCGGCGCTCTGGAACGCCGCCCGGGTGACCGGGCGGGAGATCGGCACGCTGCGTGCCGTCATCTCCGGCGCCGGCGCGGCCGGGATCGCCATCGCCAAGATGCTGGTGGCCGCCGGCATCGGCGACGTGGCGGTCTGCGACCGCCGGGGCGTCGTCCACGAGGGCCGCGGCGACCTGACCGACGTCAAGGCCGAGATCGCCGCGCAGACCAACCGGACCGGCCTCAAGGGCTCGCTGGCCGACGCGCTGGCCGGCGCGGACGTCTTCATCGGCGTCTCCGGCGGCACCGTGCCGGAGGAGGTCGTGGCCACCATGGCCGAGGGCGCGTTCATCTTCGCGATGGCCAACCCGACCCCGGAGATCCACCCCGAGGTCGCGCACAAGTACGCGGCGGTCGTCGCCACCGGGCGCAGCGACTTCCCGAACCAGATCAACAACGTGCTGGCCTTCCCCGGCATCTTCGCCGGCGCGCTCCAGGTCCGGGCGAGCCGGATCACCGAGGGCATGAAGCTGGCCGCCGCCAAGGCGCTGGCAGGCGTGGTCGCCGACGAACTGACGCCGCAGAAGGTGATCCCCTCGCCGTTCGACGAGCGGGTCGCCCCGGCCGTCACCAAGGCCGTCGCCGAAGCCGCCCGGGCCGAGGGCGTCGCCCGGCGCTGACGCGTGCACCGGGAGCGCCCCGCCGTAAGGGGCGCTCCCTCCCGGCCCCCGCTCCTCCCCCCGAGCCAAAGGCGAGTGGGGGCGAGTGGGGGCGATCGCGGTCCGGGACGCGCGTCACATTCACGCGTGGTTCCGGGCCCCGGCCGTCGCGGCTATCGTCCGGACCATGTTTGCTGCCTACGCCGCACGAATCGACGCCGACGACCCGCTGAGCGGGCTGGAGCTGGGCGAACTCCCCGAACCGCAGGCGCGCCCCGGGTGGAGCGTGGTCACGGTCAAGGCCGCCAGCCTCAATCACCACGACCTCTGGTCGCTGCGCGGGGTCGGTCTGCCCGCCGAGAAGCTGCCGATGATCCTCGGCTGCGACGCGGCCGGCATCGACGAGCACGGCAACGAGGTGGTCCTCCACTCGGTGATCGGCCAGAGCGGCCACGGGGTGGGCCCGGACGAGCCGCGCTCGATCCTCACCGAGCGCTACCAGGGCACCTTCGCCCAGCGGGTGGCGGTGCCGACCTGGAACCTGCTGCCCAAGCCGGCCGGGCTCAGCTTCGAGCAGGCCGCCTGCCTGCCCACCGCCTGGCTGACGGCCTACCGGATGCTGTTCACCAACGCCGGGGTGAAGCCCGGCGACACCGTCCTGGTGCAGGGCGCCGGCGGTGGCGTGGCGACCGCGCTGATCGTCCTCGGCAAGGCCGCCGGGCTGCGGGTCTGGGTCACCGGCCGGGACGAGGCCAAGCGTGCCCGGGCCGTCGAGCTCGGTGCCGACGCCGCCTTCGAGAGCGGTGCCCGGCTGCCCGAGCGGGTGGACGCGGTGATGGAGACGGTCGGCGCCGCCACCTGGGCGCACTCGGTGAAGTCGCTGCGTCCGGGCGGCACCGTCGTCATCTCGGGGGCCACCTCCGGCCCCAACCCGAAGACCGCCGAGCTGAACCGGATCTTCTTCCTGGAGCTCAGGGTGGTCGGCTCGACCATGGGCACCAAGGAGGAGCTGGCCGGGCTGCTCTCGCTCTGCGCCACCGCCGGGGTCCGGCCGGTGATCGACTCGGTCCTGCCGCTCTCCGAGGCCCGGGAGGGCTTCGCCCGGCTCGCCAAGGGCGATGTCTTCGGGAAGATCGTGCTCACCCCCTGAACGCCGCGGGCCGGCGCTCCCGCAGGAGCGCCGGCCCGTGCCGGTCGGCGCGGCAGCCGCTCAGCCGAGCAGTCGCCGCAGCCGCTCGCCGGCGGTGCCCAGCACCGAGCGGGCCTCGGCCAGCCGCTCGGCGCTCACCCCGCCGTCCCGGGCCGCGTCGCGGACCTGGTCCCGGAAGCGGTCGAGCAGCCGCTCCAGCTCCCGGGCCGGATCGCCGGCCGGGTCGGTCGCCGCCCACGGCGGCAGGTCGGCCGGGGCGCCGCCGGCCGGCTCGTCCTTGTCCAGGTCGATCCGGGTGACGGTGACCTTCTCGGCGGGTGCGTCGGTGCCCTGCGCCGAGTGGCCCCAGCGGGCCGCGTCGGCCAGCCCGGCCAGGCCCTTGGTGAGCTCGGAGAGCCCCTCGGCCAGCCCGGTCGGCCAGTCGCCCCGGGCCGCGTGGTCGCGGACCTGCTGCTCGACCCGGCGCTTGATCCGCAGCGCCTCCTGCTGGGCCGCCGTCCGGGCCGCCCGGGACTGCTCGCGCAGCCTGCGGGCCTCCTCCTCCGCGGCCTTCGCCTTGGCCTTGGCCGCCTGCTCCTGCTCCTTGGCGCGCTTGGCCTGCTCCTTGGCCTGCTTCTTGAACTGGGCGAACTCCTCCTTGGCGCGCTGCCAGGCGTCCTTGTCGCCCCACGGGCCGGCCCATGGGTCCCCGCCGTTCCCGGCGCCCTCCGGCCGGGGCGCCTGCTTCGCCGCGCCCCACAGCTCCGCGCGCAGGTTCTCGGCGCCGTCCCGGACGTCCTCGCGGATCGCCCCGGCGAGCTGGGCCACCGAGTCGCGGATCTCCAGCTCCAGCGCGTCCAGCTCGCCCTGGCGGGCCGCCAGCTCGCCGCGGCCGGCCTCGGTGAGCCGGTAGACCTTGCGGCCGCCCTCGGTGCTCTGCGTCACCAGGCCCTCCTGCTCCAGCTTGGCGAGCCGCGGGTAGACGGTGCCGGCCGAGGGCGCGTACAGGCCCTGGAAACGCTCCTCCAGGAGGCGGATGACCTCGTAGCCGTGCCGCGGCGACTCGTCGAGCAGCTTCAGCAGGTACAGGCGGAGCCGGCCGTGGCCGAAGACGGGCGCCATCTCAGGCCTCCTTGGTGAGGTCGGGGCCCTTGCCGAGGTCGGGGCCGGCCGGGAGTTCCTTGACGACCACCGGGTCGTCGTCCTCGGTGTCCGGCCGGCGGAGCACGGTGACCGCGCCGGAGACGGTGGTCACCACCAGGTTGCCCTGACCGGAGCCGAGCTTGCCGGAGAGCTTCTTGGCACCCCAGGAGCCGCCGACCTTGAGCTGCTCGAAGGTGCTGGTGACGTCCCCGCTGTTGGTGCCGGCCTCGACCTTGGTGTCGACGAGCGAGGGCAGCCGGACGCCGACCGAGCCGCTCACCGTGGTCACCTTGATCTCCGACGGGGTGGCCACGTCGAGGTCGAGGGTGACGTCCCCGTTGACCGAGTGGACCTGCACGTTGTCGGAGACGCCGGCCAGCAGGGTGACCCGCCCGGAGGCGGTGTTGACCTTGAGGTCGCCGGAGAGCGACTGGGCGTCGACGTCCCCGGAGACGGTGTTGACGTCGGTCCGGCCGGTGAGGCCGACCAGGGTGGCGTCACCGGCGGCGCTGCGCACCGAGACCGGCGCGCTGATGCCGGAGACGGTGGCACCGGCCGAGACGGTGCCCGCCCTGACCTTGGCGCCGGCCGGCACGGCCAGCGAGACCACGGCCCGGCGGGTGCGCCGCAGGCCGCCGAAGAACGACTTGAACGACTGCACCGACTTGACCGACTCGCCGAACTCGCTCCAGCTGAGGTCCTTGTAGGTGACCGTCAGGACCCCCTCGGCGAGCGTGACGTGCAGCGGCTCGCCCTCCAGCTCGGTGACCTCCAGCCGGGCAGGGCCCTCGGTGGCCACCACGTTCACGGCGCCTCCGACGATCCGTACGTGGAGGGTGTCGACCTCCCCGTCGATGGTGATCCTGTCGGGGCCCTCGACCGTCCACTGGCTCATGTCTGCCGCCTCCCGTTGCGATTCGCGATGTATCGCGTCCTCTTCCAAAGACGATATATCGCGTGACGGCGAAGTCAAGGGAACCGGCCCGGACCCCGACCCGGAGCGGACCCGGAGCGGACCCCGAGGCGTCCCCTACGGGGCGGGGCACGCGAAGGGCCCGGGAGGCGTCGCCTCCCGGGCCCTCGATCACGGCCTACCGCGTCACTCGTCGTCCTCGTCGTCGAGCCGGGCCAGCCAGGTGGCCAGCCGCTCGACCGGGATCTCGAAGTCCGGGTTGAGGTCGACGAACTCGCGCAGGCGCTCGGCCAGCCACTCGAAGGTGACCTCCTCGTCGCCGCGCCGGCTCGCCAGCTCCTCGATGCCGCGGTCGGTGAAGTACACGGTTCACTCCGGTCAGGTGGGGGTTCGACCTGGTCAGGATAGTCCGGAGCGGTCAGGCGTCGTTGCGGAAGTAGGTGAGGGAGAGCTTGGTCAGGCCGCTGGAGTTGCCCTGCGTCAGGACCTTGGCGACGACGATGCTGCCGCTGGCGCGGTGGCGCAGGCAGAACAGCCGGCCGGGCGGGAGCGCGTCGTACTTGAGCGCTCCGACCGGCTGGCGGTCGATGGCGGCCGAGCACTGCTCGGGCGTCAGCTGCGCCTCGGGGGTGATGTAGGCGTCGGCACCGCTCCAGTCGAAGGAGCTGTAGCCGGTGTTCAGCTCCCAGGCGGGGTTGGCCGAGGAGTTCACGACCTTCCCGTCGGCCAGGTCGTAGCTGTAGTTGGAGTCGGGGGTGCCGAGCTCCCGGTCCTGGTAGACGGCCGTGTACACGGCGGGCCGGGGGGTGGTGGGGCCGGCGGACGGCGACTTGGACGAGGTGCTCTTGCTCGGGCTCGGCGAGGGGCTGTCGATCGGAGCGGCGGCGGACTGCGACTGCGTCGGCGTGGGCTGCGGGCTGGTCGGGGCGGGGGCCGGCCCCCCCGACGAGGCGCTGCTGGACTTGTCGTCCGACTTCTTGTCCAGCTGCTTGACCAGCACGATGCCGCCCGCGGTACCGCCGACCGCCATCACCAGGGCGACGGTCAGCAGGACCTTCCAGGAGACGCCCTTGCGCTTCGGTGCCGGCGCCGGGGTGTCCGTCACCACCGGGCCGGGCGGCGGGGTGTCGTAGGACGGCGGCTCCTGGCGCAGCTGCACGGTCGGCGGCGAGGGCAGCACCGGCGCGGTCGGAGCCTCGTAGCCGGGCTGCGGCGGGCCGTACGCGCCGAGCGGCGGCGGGTTGAAGCCGGGCGGCGGGGTGACCGGCTGCGGCCGGGGGGTGCCGTGGTCCGGCACGCCGAAGGAGGGCGCGGTGGCCGGGTGGGTCGGCTGCGCGAAGGGCGCCGGCGGGACCGTGGGCGGGCCGCTCGGGGGCGGGGTCGGCGCGGTGGCCGGCGCGGCGGGCAGCGGGGTCGGCGGGGTCTTCGGCAGGTCCGAGCGGCGGGTGATCTCGGTGTTGACCTGCTTGGGCAGCCAGTCGTCGGAGAATCGCAGCTGCCCGCCGACCGACGGGTGGTTGCGGGCGATCTCGATGATCTCGGCGGGCTTCGGCCGGTCCTCGGGGGACTTCGCCAGGCAGCGCATGATCAGCTCGCGCAGGTCGGCCGGGACGGCGTCCAGGTCGGCCTGCTCGTGCACCACCCGGTAGAGCACGGCGGTGTCCGGGCCGTCGCCGAACGGCGCGGTGCCGCCGGCCACGTACGCGGCCAGCGCGCCGAGCGCGAAGACGTCGGTGGCCGGGCTGACCGGACGGCCCTGGGCCTGCTCCGGGGACATGAAGGCGGGCGAGCCGATCCGGTAGCCGGTCCCGGTCAGCGCGGTGGCGTCGGCGGCCCGGGCGATGCCGAAGTCGATCACGCGCGGGCCGTCGCCGGCCACCAGCACGTTGGCCGGCTTGAGGTCGCGGTGCACCACCTCGACGCTGTGGATGGCCTGCAGCGCCTCGGCGATGCCGCCCATCAGCAGCAGCACGGTGCGCACCGGCAGTGCGCCGTTCTCGCGGACCACCTGCTGCAGCGACGGGCCCGGCACGTACGCGGTGACCAGCCAGGGGGCGTCCGAGTCCAGGCCGCCGGAGTCGATCACCTGGGCGGTGTAGAGCCCGTGGATCCGCTGGGCGTTGCTGACCTCCTGGGCGAAGCGGCGCCGGAACTCGCCGTCCTCGGCGAACTCCGGGCGGACCACCTTGAGCGCCACCGGGCGGCCGCCCGGGGTGTAGGACAGGTAGACCCGGCCCATGCCGCCGGCGCCGAGGCGGGCGAAGAGCCGATAGCCGCCGACCTCCCGCGGGTCGTCCGGGTGCAGCGGCTGGAAGACCGGCGGGAGCGGCGAGGGAATGGCGTCCCGTGGTGTGTCGGCGGTCATGTGGCGGTCCCCCTGGGAGAGCGGTGAGGTCATCCGGCGGGCACGGGCGCGGTGGGCGCGCCCGGGCGTCGGTCCGGCGAGGCATAACCTATCGACCCGTCAGCTGTGCTCGCAGGTCGGTAGCCGTTTGGTTGCAGAGCTGGGACCTTGCCACGGCGTCACCGCGCGGCCTCGGTCCACCGCAACGGCCCCGGGCCCCGCGCGGTGTGCGCGGGGACCGGGGCCGTTCGAGCCCGACCGGAGTCGGAGCGGGCTCAGATGGTGAAGATCTCCTCCAGCAGCGCCTGCTGCTCGGCGGCGTGACGCTTGGCCGAGCCGACCGCGGGGGCCGAGGAGGCCGTCCGGGCGACGCGGCGCAGCCGCGAACCGTTGGCGCTGCGGCCGACGACGACCTGCAGGTGGTCGACCAGGTTCATCGCGATGAACGGCCAGGCACCCTGGTTGGCCGGCTCCTCCTGCGCCCAGACGAACTGGACGTCGTCGCCGTAGCGGCCCAGCTCCTCCTGGAGCTCGGCCACCGGCAGCGGGTAGAGCCGCTCGACCCGGACGATCGCGGTGTCGGTGACCCCGCGCTCGGTACGGGCCGCCTCGACGTCGTAGTAGAACTTGCCCGCCGTGATGACGACCTTGCGGACGTTCGCCGGGTCGACGGTGGTGTCACCGATGACCGGGCGGAACGAGCCGGACAGGAACTCCTCGGTGGCACTCGCCGCGGCCTTCAGACGCAGCATCGACTTCGGGGTGAAGACGACCAGCGGCTTGTGGTGCGGGTTGTGCGCCTGCCAGCGCAGCAGGTGGAAGTAGTTCGACGGCAGGGTCGGCATGGCGACCGTCATGTTGTTCTGCGCGCACAGCTGCAGGAAGCGCTCCGGGCGGGCGGACGAGTGGTCCGGGCCCTGGCCCTCGTAGCCGTGCGGCAGCAGCAGGGTGACGCCGGAGTGCTGGCCCCACTTCTGCTCGGCGGAGGCGATGTACTCGTCCACCACGGTCTGCGCGCCGTTGACGAAGTCGCCGAACTGCGCCTCCCACATGACCAGCGAGTTCGGCCGGGTCAGCGAGTAGCCGTACTCGAAGCCCATCGCCGCGTACTCGGACAGCAGGCTGTCGTACACGGTGTAGCGGGCCTGGTCCTCGGTCAGGTACAGCAGCGGGGTGTAGTCCTCGCCGGAGACCCGGTCGATCAGCACCGCGTGGCGCTGGCCGAAGGTGCCGCGTCGGCTGTCCTGGCCGGCGAGGCGGACCGGGTGGCCCTCCATCAGCAGCGAGCCGATGGCGAGGGTCTCGCCCATCGCCCAGTCGATGGTGTTGTCCTCGACCGAGGAAGCGCGGCGCTGCAGCTGCGGCAGCAGACGCGGGTGGACGGTCAGCCAGTCCGGCAGGTTGACCTGCGAGGCGGCGATCCGCTTGACCATCTCCTGGGAGATGCCGGTCTGGATGTTGACCGGGAAGTCCGCCTGCGGCTTGCCGTTGGCGGCCGGGGCCGGCGTCTGGGCGGCGTCGCGGACCTCGGCGAAGACCTTCTCCAGCTGGCCCTGGAAGTCCTGGAGCGCCTGCTCCGCCTCTTCCATGGTGATGTCGCCGCGACCGATCAGGCCCTCGGTGTACAGCTTGCGCACCGAGCGCTTCTTGTCGATCAGGTCGTACATCAGCGGCTGGGTGAACGACGGGTTGTCGGCCTCGTTGTGACCGCGGCGGCGGTAGCAGATGAGGTCGATCACGACGTCCTTGTGGAACGCCTGGCGGAACTCGAAGGCGAGCCGCGCGACGCGGACCACGGCCTCCGGGTCGTCGCCGTTCACGTGGAAGATCGGCGCCTCGATCATGCGGGCCACGTCGGTGCAGTACATCGACGAGCGGCTGCTCGCGGGCGCGGCGGTGAAGCCGACCTGGTTGTTGACCACGACGTGCACGGTGCCGCCGGTGCGGTAGCCGCGCAGCTGCGACATGTTCAGGGTCTCCGCGACGACGCCCTGGCCGGCGAAGGCCGCGTCGCCGTGGATCTGGATCGGCAGCACCGGGAAGGTGGTGCCGCCCTGGTCCAGGATGTCCTGCTTGGCGCGGGCGATGCCCTCGACGACCGGGTCCACGGCCTCCAGGTGGGAGGGGTTCGCGGCGAGCGAGACCTTGATGGTCTCGCCGTCCAGGCCGGTGAAGGTGCCCTCGGAGCCGAGGTGGTACTTCACGTCGCCGGAGCCGTGCATCGACTTCGGGTCGAGGTTGCCCTCGAACTCGCCGAAGATCTTGCCGTACGGCTTGCCGACGATGTTGGCCAGCACGTTCAGGCGGCCGCGGTGGGCCATGCCGATGACGGCCTCGTCCAGGCGGTGCTCGGCCGCCGAGTCGATGGTCGCGTCCAGCAGCGGGATGAGCGACTCGCCGCCCTCCAGCGAGAAGCGCTTCTGCCCGACGTACTTGGTCTGCAGGAAGGTCTCGAAGGCCTCGGCCGAGTTCAGCCGGCGCAGGATGCGCAGCTGCTCCTCGCGCTCCGGCTTGGTGTACGGCTTCTCCAGGCGGTCCTGCAGCCACTTGCGCTGCGTCGGGTCCTGGATGTGCATGTACTCGATGCCGACCGTGCGGCAGTAGGTGTTGCGCAGCAGACCGAGGATGTCGCGCAGCTTCATCATCCGCTGGCCGCCGAAGCCGCCGACCGCGAACTCGCGCTCCAGGTCCCACAGGGTGAGGCCGTGAGTGGTGACGTCCAGGTCGGGGTGCTTGCGCTGCTTGTACTCCAGCGGGTCGGTGTCGGCCATCAGGTGGCCGCGGACCCGGTAGGAGTGGATCAGCTCGATGACGCGCGCGGTCTTGTTGACCTCGTCGTCGTGCGTGGTCGCCACGTCGGTGGCCCAGCGGACCGGCTCGTACGGGATCCGGAGCGACTCGAAGATCTCGTCGTAGAAGCCGTTCTCGCCCAGCAGCAGCCGGTGGATCTCGCGCAGGAACTCGCCGGACGCCGCACCCTGGATGACGCGGTGGTCGTAGGTCGAGGTCAGCGTCATGATCTTGGAGACGCCGAGACGGGACAGCGTCTCCGGGGCGGAGCCCTGGAACTCGGCCGGGTACTCCATGGCGCCGACGCCGACGATGGTGCCCTGGTTCTGCATCAGGCGCGGCACGGAGTGCACGGTGCCGATGCCGCCGGGGTTGGTCAGCGAGACCGTGACGCCGGTGAAGTCGTCCATGGTCAGCTTGTTGGCGCGGGCCCGGCGGACGATGTCCTCGTAGGCCTGCCAGAAGCCGAAGAAGTCGAGGGTCTCGGCCTTCTTGATCGCCGCGACCACGAGCTGGCGGTCGCCGTTCGGCTTCACCAGGTCGATGGCCAGGCCCAGGTTCACGTGCTCGGGCTTGACCAGGTACGACTTGCCGTCCTTCACCTGGTAGCTGTGGTTCATGCCCGGCGAGGCCTTGATGGCCTGGACCAGGGCGTAGCCGATCAGGTGGGTGAAGGAGACCTTGCCACCACGGGCGCGCTGCAGGTGGTTGTTGATGACGATGCGGTTGTCGATCAACAGCTTGGCCGGTACGGCGCGCACGGAGGTCGCCGTCGGCACCTCCAGCGAGGCGTCCATGTTGGTCGCCACCGCCTTGGAGGGGCCGCGGAGCTGGACCAGCTCGGGGCCGGTCTCGGCGGGCGCGGCCGGCGCCGGAGCGGCGGCCTTGGGGGCCGGCGGCGCGGCAGGAGCTGCGGCGAGGGGCGCGGGTGCCGCGGCCGCAGGGGCCGGCGCGGGCGCGGCCGGTGCTGCGGGGGCGGGTGCGGCCGGAGCAGCAGCGGCGGGCGCGGGGGCGGCAACGGGGGTCGGCGTGGGGCCGACCTGGGTCGCGGCCTGGGTCACTGGGGTCACCTCGGTACCGGGCTTGTAGTCGGCGAAAAAGTCCCACCAGGCTCGGTCGACCGAGTTCGGGTCCTGGAGGTACTGCTGGTAGATCTCGTCGACGAGCCACTCATTGGGGCCGAAGCCAGTGGAGCTTGCCGAGCTGTTGGGGGTTTCTTGGGACTGTGGCGACACGGCGGCAACCGCCCTCTTCCGCTTCCTTTTGGGATGTTTGGACAGCGGGGATTAAGGCTACGCCCCTGACCAGTGATCGCGCAGTCCCCAGGGCTCAGGCGTCGCCCAGATCACAGTCCTGACCTGCAGGTTGGCTGAAAATGTACGTTAGAAAGCCGCCTCGGAGGGGAAGCGATCACTTCCGATCAGCCACCATATCCGGATGAAACCGGACAAATCATTGTCCGGGGCCTCCTGGATCGTCCGTCTACGTCTGTGTCGGTTCTGTGACATGCGGGCGAAGTCCGTTCGACGCGGATCGCCGCCCGGGCGCCGGGTGCCGGCCCCGGGCCGGCGCCCGGTCGGGCGCTACCGCGGGCCGGGCAGGCGGACCTCGATCCGGCAGCCGGGCGCGGCCTCGGCCACCTCGATCCGCCCGCCGTGCAGGTCCACCGCCCAGCGGGCGATGGCCAGCCCCAGGCCCGTGCCGCCGTCGGAGCCGGACCCCTGGGCGGTGGCGGTGCCACTGCGGCTGAACCGCTCGAAGACCCGGGTGCGGTCGGCAGCCGGGATGCCCGGCCCCTCGTCCTCGACCTCCAGCAGCAGGGCGCCGGGCTCGCCGCCGGGCCGGGCCCGGACCGTCACGGTGCCGCCGGGCGGGGAGTGCTTGCAGGCGTTGTCGACCAGGTTGGCGACCACCTGGTGGAGCCGCTCCGGGTCCGCCACGCCGGTCAGGCCGGCCGGGCTGACCTCCAGGGCCAGCCGGACGTCCCCGCGCCGGGAGAAGGCCCCGCCGGCCGTCGCACCGTCCACGGTGACGCCGCGCAGCACGCCGTCCAGGAACTCGCGCACCTCGAAGGGCCGCGCGTCCAGGTCGACCACCCCGTCGTCGATCTTGGACAGGTCGAGCAGGTGGGTGACCAGCCGGCCGAGCCGCTCGGTCTGTACCAGTGCGGCGCCCAGGGTCGCCGGGTTCGGCTGGACCACGCCGTCGACCACGTTCTCCAGTACGGCGCGCAGCGCGGCGATGGGCGTGCGCAGTTCGTGGGAGACGTTGGCGACCAGCTCGCGGCGGTGCCGGTCGGCGGCCTCCAGGTCGGCCGCCATCTGGTTGAAGGCGGCCGCCAGCTCGCCGATCTCGTCGCGGGAACCCACCTCGACCCGGCGGCTGTAGTCGCCCGAGGCCATCGCGCGGGCGGCGGCGGTCATGTCGCGCAGCGGGGCGGTCAGCCCGTGCGCGAGGAACTGCATGAAGAGCAGTGAGGCGATCATGGAGAAGACCATGATGATCCGGATCTGCGTCTCGGAGCGGATCGCCACCACGACCATGCCGGTGGCGAGGAAGACCGAGACGATCACCAGGAGGGCGAGTTTGCCCTTGATCGATCGGACCGGGTCGAGCGGCCGCATGTCGGCCCAGAGCCGGTGGGCGGCTCGGGCGGCCAGCGTGGGCCGGCGGGCGCCGTCGGCGTCCCCGTTGCGTTGCTGTGGAAAGGTCATTGGTCCCCTGTGATCCCCGCGGGCTGTGGTTCCCCGCGCGGGCACGGCGGTTCGGGACACGGGCCCCCCGGAGGCCCGTCGCCCGAGGCGCCGCTATGAGAGCGGAGCTTCCAGCGCGTAGCCGACCCCGTGGACGGTGCGGATCCAGCTGGCACCGATCTTGCGGCGCAGCGCCTTGACGTGGCTGTCCACGGTGCGGGTGCCGGACGCGTCCGTCCAGTCCCAGACCTCGGCCAGCAGTTGCTCGCGGGTGAGTACCGCGCGCGGTTGTGCGGCCAGGCAGGCCAGCAGGTCGAACTCGGTCGGCGTCAGGTGGACGTCGCCCGAGGCCAGCCGGACCCGGCGCTGCACGTGGTCGATCTCCAACTCGCCGAAGCGCAGCGAGCCGAGGGCCGGGGTGCGGGCCGCCTGCTGGGCGCGCTCGACGCGGCGCAGCAGGACGTTGACACGGGCCGCCAGCTCCCGCATGGAGAACGGCTTGGTCATGTAGTCGTCGGCGCCCACGCCGAGGCCGACCAGCAGGTCCGTCTCGTCGTCGCGCGCGGTCAGCATCAGGACCGGTACCGGGCGTTGGGCCTGGATCCGGCGGCACACCTCCAGGCCGTCGAAGCCGGGCAGCATGATGTCGAGCACGACCAGGTCGGGCTGCCAGGTGTGGAAGCCGTCGACCGCGCCGGGGCCGTCGTGGGCCACGGCGACCTTGAAGCCCTCCGCGCCCAGCCGGGCCGCGATCGACTCGGCGATCGTGGGCTCGTCCTCCACCACCAGCACTCTGCGCTGGCTGCTCACCGTGCCGCCGCTGTTCTGGTTGTCCTGCTGAATTTCTGTCACGGTCACGCCACCGCCCCCAGGGCTGCGGGCCGGCCACCTGTGGGGATGGCGAGGCTCCGCTCGTAGTCTTGTTCCGTCGTGGACTGTGCCGGGTCCGCCGTCCCGTAGCGCCTGCGGAATCGAAGGACAGGTGTGGACTGCCCGCCTCTTCCGCACACTTCGCAGCGTACGGACACCACGTGCTTCCCGGCAGGTGGACCGGACGTTTCCGGCCCCCGGGGCGGCTGTCGAGCCGCCCGTCGGACCCACTCGGAAGTGGGCACGGGCCAGTACCTTACCCGGCGATTTTTCACTGCGTAACGGTACGTATGCACTCCAGTTGACGCCGAGCCGCCGGTCAGAGCCGCTACTCGTGTGTAGACGGAGTGCAGGTCTGTACCAATCCGGGAGTGCCGCGCCACTCGATGTTCACGGGGTATTCCCAGCTGGCTCCCAGGAGCCGGACGTACCGTGGTCACGACAAGTCGCACAGGTGGGATTTCCGGCACGCGCCGGTACGTTGAGGACCGGACGGGGGCCGGAAGCTGCGGGTCGGGAGCGGAGGCGGCATGGCGGAGCGACGCAGGAGCGCTGTGCGGAGCGGGCCGCGCCCGGGACCGCCCTACGGGATGCTGCGGTTCGGCCTGCGGGCCGGGCTCGCCGAGTGGGTGCTCGCCCGGGTGCCGACGCCCCGGCGCAACCCCTTCGCGCTCGGCTACCTCGCCGTCGTCGTCGCCACCACCACCTTCGCCAAGCTGGCCGACCCCGGGCTGGTGCTCCGGTTGCAGGAGGCTTCCAGCTCGGACGGGCACAACCTGGTGTGCCATCCGCTGCGCGCGCTGCTGTTCAGCGGCTTCTGGGTGGCCGGCACGATCTGGATGCCGTACCTCTGGGCCTTCGCCCTGACCGTCGCACCGCTGGAGCGCCGGGTGGGCTCCGTGCGGGCGGCGGCGGTCTTCGCGATCGGCCACGTCACGGCGACGGTGCTCTCCCAGTCGGTGGTCATCGCCGCGGTGGCGACCGGCCGGATGGAGTCCGGGGCATTGGACTCCCTGGACATCGGTGTCAGCTACGGCGTCCTGGTCAGTCTCGGTGCGCTGGCCGGGCTGCTGTCGCCGCGCGGGCGGCTGCTGGCGCTCGGCGGCGCCGCCGTCCTGCTCGCCGAGCAGATCGCCGGCGACCGGGACCTGGTGACCGGGATCGGCCACCCGGTGGCGGTGCTGACCGGAGTGGCGCTCTGGCGCTGGCTCCGGCGCGGGCCCGACCGCCGGTGGCGCCGCTCCGAGGCGGCCCCGGCCGCTTCCCCGGGTGCGGCGCAGGCCGCCGGCGGGCCGGCCGCCGTGCTGGATCGCGCGTAGCTCCGCGGGTGGCCCGCGAGGCGTTTTTGACAGACCCCCCGATGGCCCTCCCTGTTCGCTCATGGCGAACGGCCCGGAGGGAACATTCGATGCCCGTGCAACCTTAGTCAGGTCAACTCAACTTCGCTGACTGGGGAGAGATCATGGCATCGACGTCCACACCGCTCACCCTGCCCGTGCTGCCGCTCGACGACGAGGTCGTGCTCCCGGGCATGGTGGTCCCGCTGGATCTGAAGGACACCGAGGTGCGCGCCGCGGTCGAGGCTGCCCGGGCCGCGGCCACCGGCACCGCGAAGCCCCAGGTACTGCTGGTTCCGCGGGTGGACGGCTCGTACGCGGCGGTCGGCGCCCTCGCCACCGTCGAGCAGGTCGGCCGGCTGGCCGACGGGGAGCCGGCCGCGCTGGTCCGCGCCGTGCGCCGGGTCCGGATCGGTGTCGGCACCACCGGACCGGGCGCCGCGCTCTGGGTGGAGACCACGCCGTTCCGGGAGTCCTCGGTCGGCGCGCCGGTGGCCGGCCGCGCCGCCGAGCTGGTCAAGGAGTACAAGGCGCTCTCCACCCAGTGGCTGCGCAAGCGCGGCGCCTGGCAGATCGTCGACCGGGTGGCCCAGATCGAGGGCGTCGGCGAGCTGGCCGACAACATCGGCTACGCGTCCTTCGCCACCGCCGAGCAGAAGCTCAAGGTGCTGCTGGAGGCCGACCAGGTGGCCCGCCTGGAGTACGCCCTGACGCTGCTGCGCGACCACCTCGCCGAGGAGGAGGTCAACGACACCATCCGCAAGGACGTCGAGGAGGGCGTGGCCAAGCAGCAGAAGGAGTTCCTCCTCCGTCGCCAGCTGGAGGCCGTCCGCAAGGAGCTGGCCGAGCTGAACGGCGACCCGGCCGACGAGGAGGGCGACTACCGCGCCCGGGTCGAGGCCGCCGACCTGCCGGAGAAGGTCCGCGAGGCCGCGCTCAAGGAGGTCGACAAGCTGGAGCGGGCGTCCGACCAGTCGCCCGAGGGCTCCTGGATCCGCACCTGGCTGGACACCGTCCTGGAGCTGCCCTGGAACGAGCGCACCGAGGACGCCTACGACATCGCGGGCGCCCGCGCCGTACTGGACGCGGACCACGCCGGGCTCGGCGACGTCAAGGACCGCATCGTCGAGTACCTCGCGGTCCGCAAGCGCCGGGCCGACCAGGGGCTCGACCTGGTCGGCGGCACCGGGGACGGGCAGCCCGAAGCACTCCCCAGGAAGGGTGGCGGCGGGCGACGGGCGGGCGGCGCGGTGCTGGCCCTGGTCGGGCCGCCCGGCGTCGGCAAGACCTCGCTGGGCGAGTCGGTGGCCCGGGCGATGGGCCGCAGCTTCGTCCGGGTGGCGCTCGGCGGCGTCCGGGACGAGGCGGAGATCCGCGGCCACCGGCGCACCTACGTCGGCGCGCTCCCCGGCCGCCTGGTGCGCGCCATCAAGGAGGCCGGCTCGATGAACCCGGTCGTCCTGCTCGACGAGATCGACAAGGTCGGCTCCGACTACCGGGGCGACCCGGCGGCCGCCCTGCTGGAGGTGCTGGACCCGGCGCAGAACCACACCTTCCGGGACCACTACCTGGAGGTCGAGCTGGACCTCTCGGACGTGGTCTTCCTCGCCACCGCCAATGTGCTGGAGGCCATCCCCGAGGCGCTGCTCGACCGGATGGAGCTGGTCCGACTGGACGGCTACACCGAGGACGAGAAGGTCGTCATCGCCCGGGAGCACCTGCTCCCGCGCCAGCTGGAGAAGGCCGGGCTGAAGGGCGAGGAGGTCCGGGTCGAGCAGGAGGCGCTGCGCCGGCTCGCCGGCGAGTACACCCGCGAGGCCGGCGTCCGCACCCTCGAACGCTCGATCGCCCGGGTGCTGCGCAAGGTCGCCGCACAGGTCGAGCTGGGCGAGCGCGAGCTGCCCGCGCAGATCGGCGCCGAGGACCTTCGCGCGCTGATCGGCCGGCCGCACCACGTTCCCGAGGCGGCCCAGGAGCCGGCCGAACGGCGCACCGCCGTTCCCGGTGTGGCGACCGGCCTGGCGGTGACGGGCGCCGGCGGCGACGTCCTGTTCATCGAGGCCTCGCTGGCGGACGCCGAGACGGGCGGCACCGGGCTCACCCTCACCGGGCAGCTGGGCGACGTGATGAAGGAGTCCGCGCACATCGCGCTCTCCTACCTGCGCTCGCGCGGTGCCGAGCTGGAGCTGCCGGTCACCTCGCTGCGCGACCGGGGCGTGCACCTGCACGTCCCCGCCGGGGCCGTCCCCAAGGACGGGCCCAGCGCCGGCATCACCATGACCACCGCGCTGGCCTCGCTGCTCTCCGGGCGCCGGGTGCGGACGGACGTGGCGATGACGGGCGAGGTGTCGCTGACCGGGCGGGTGCTGCCGATCGGCGGGGTGAAGCAGAAGCTGCTCGCCGCCGACCGGGCCGGGGTCAGCACGGTGATCATCCCCAAGCGCAACGAGGCCGACCTGGACGACGTCCCGGCCGAGGTGCTGGAGCGGCTCACCGTCCACCCGGTCGCGGACGTGCGGGAGGTGCTGAAGCTGGCCCTGGAGCCGGCCGAGGTGCTGGTCGCGGCCTGACGGCGGTGCGGAGCGGGCGGCGGCCCGGCGGAGCATCAGGCTCCTGCCGGGCCGCTGCCCGTCCTCCGGAGCGTCGGCAGCCCCGGTGCGGGAGACTGCGAAGATGCCGTCCCCCACTCAGCGCGCCCTGGCCAAGGTGCCGGCCGGGTTGCGTCCGTTCCTGGTCAAGCACCGCAGGCTGGTGAAGGTCCTGCTGGTCGGGGGCACCTGCTTCGTGCTGACGACGGTGATCAACTTTTCGCTGAAGTTCACCGTGCTGGAGCACAAACCGGTGGTGGCACTCACCATCGCGACCGTGGTGGCCACCGCGGTGTCGTACGTGCTCAACCGCCGGTGGGCCTTCCGGGCCCGGGGTCACCGGCGTGAGGTGCTGCTGTTCCTCCTGGTCAGCGTGGTGGCGATCGGCGTCAACGATCTCCCGCTGGTCGTCTCGCGCTACGTCCTGGACCTGCGTGAGCCCCAGGTGACGGCGCTCACCCAGGAGGTGGCCGACTTCCTGAGCGGGATGGTGGTCGGCACCTTCGTCGCGATGCTGTTCCGCTTCTGGGCGATGCAGCGCTGGGTGTTCGTCCGCTTCGCCGAGCCCGCCGTCACCCGCGTGGAGCAACCGCAGCGGATTCCCTAGCGGCCCGGCGGAGCGGGCGGTCGGACCGGACGGCCGCTCGGTCCGCGCCCGCCGGGAACGGCCGGCCGAACGCGGTTACGCTGCAAACGCCTGTCCGGAACTGCGGGACCCGCCCACCGGCGAGGCGGGCGGAAGCTGAGCGGGGTGAGCGCGATGCGCGAGACGGACGGCCTCCGGGCCGGACCGGCCAGCCAGCAGGGCATGCGCCGGGCCAATCTGGCGCTGGTGCTCGGCGTGATCGCGAGCGCCCCGCGCTCGCGCGCCGAGGTGGCCGCCGAGAGCGGGCTGACCAGGGCGGCGGTGTCCTCGCTCGCCGAGGAGCTGATCGCGGCCGAGCTGGTGGTCGAGGAGGGCCCGGCCGCGCCCAGCGGCAAGGTCGGCCGGCCCGGCACCGCCCTCGGCCTCAATCCCGAGGGACCGGCCGGTCTGGGCGCCGAGATCGGTGTGGAGCACCTCGGCGCCTGCGTGGTCGACCTGCGCGGCGAGGTCCGCGCCTGGCACCGTCAGGAGATCCGCAACCGGGACCGGCGGCCGGCCGCCGTGATGGCCGACCTGGCCGAGCTGCTGCGCCGGGCCGTCGCCGACGCGGGACTGCGCCCGGTCGGGCTGATGCTGGCCGTGCCCGGGCTGGTCGGGGACGGCGGCGGGGTGCTCCAGCACGCTGCCAACCTCGGCTGGCGGGACGTCTCGCTGGCCGCCGAACTACGGCTCGCGCTGCGTGCGGCCGGCGCCGAGGGCCTGGCCGAGCTGCCGGTGAGCGCCGACAACGAGGCCAATCTGGGCGGGCTCGCCGAACTCTGGCTGGGCGGCGCCCCGGAGCACTTCCTGCACGTCTCGGCCGAGGCCGGCGTCGGCGCGGCGATCGTGGTCGGCGGCCGGCTGATGCGCGGGGCGCACGGCTACGCGGGCGAGCTGGGGCACGTGCCGGTCCACCCGGACGGACCGCGCTGCGCCTGCGGGGCGCACGGCTGCCTGGAGCAGTACGCGGGGGAGACGGCGGTCATGCGGGTGGCGGGTCTGAAGGGGATCCGGGGCGACTGGGTGGCGCTGCTCGCCGAGCGGGCCGAGGCCGGGGACGAGGACGTGCACCGGGCGCTGGGCGGGGCCGGTTCGGCGCTGGGGATCGCTTCGGCCGGGGCGGTCAACCTGCTCGACCCGGCCGAGGTGGTGCTGGGCGGCGGCTACGCCCGACTGGCGCCCTGGCTGCTGCCGGGGATGCGGGCCGAGCTGGCGGCCCGGGTGACCGTCCGCCCCTGGTCGGACGAGCGGCTGACGGTCTCCCGGCTGGGGCGGCGCGGTCCGCTGCTGGGGGCGGCGGTGGGCGTGGTCCGGGCGGTCGTCGCCGACCCGGGCGGGCTCGACGCGTAGCGGTGGCCGTGCGTCGGGCCGACCCGGGCCGGGGCGCTGGGCTATGAGGGGTGCACCAGCTCGCGGCCGCCGCGCGGGCGGCGCAGGACGGCGGCGAAGGTGACCGCGACGCCGATCAGCGCCCAGACCAGCAGTACCAGCAGGGGCATGCCGAGGTTCGTCGCACCGAAGTAGGCGATCGAGCGGGCCGCGTCCGTGCCGGCGCCGTTCGGGATCCAGGCGCCGATGGCCCGCCAGAACGGGGGCATCATCGGCGGCGGGAAGACCCCGCCCGCGCTGGGATTGCCCAGCACCACGAAGATCAGCACCGCGACACCGATGCCGATGATGTCGAACAGGCACTGCAGCGCCATGGTGAACGCACCGACCGTGAACACCACGAGGGCGCCCAGAGCGGACAGGCCCCAGAACGAGCCGGGCAGCGCGTTCAGTGCCGGGCCGACGATCACCGCGCCGCCGATGCCGGCCGCGATCGAGTACAGGGCCAGGGTGGCGAGCCGGATCAGCGCCCGGTAGGCGTTGGCGGGCTTCGCGCCGGCGCTGACGCCGAGGATCGAGGCGACCAGGTAGCCGCCGACGCACCAGCCGATCACCAGGTAGAAGGAGGAGAGGCCGTTGGTGTCGCCCTTGGCCAACGGAATGGTGTCCACGGTCCGGACGGTCCGCCCCTGGCTGCGGTCGATCGCCGTGACGATGCTCTCGGCGGCCCGGGCGGCGGCCGGACCGCGGGCGTTGGCGACCAGCAGGGTGTCCTCGGTGCCGGCCGGGTCCACCACCATCGCGGCGTAGATCTTCTGGTCCTTGATCTGCGCGGTGGCGGTCTGCGCGTCGGGCGCGGTGACGGCCTTCACCGCGTCGTCGGGTACCGCTTCCAGCGCCTCGACCAGCTTGGGGGAGACCTGTGGCGGGGCGACCACCGCGATCGAGAGCTCGTGCGGGGTGGGGCTATGGAGGGCGCCGACGTACGAGGTGATGAAGCCGAGCTGGAGGAGAAGGACGGCGATCACCAGCAGCGCCGCGCGGGGGGTGACCGCCCCCTTCAGTTCGGCGACGAGCCCGGTCCTCGGTCCCTGCCCTGGGGAGGTCATCCACATCTCCTTGCCTATCGGGGAAAACGGGATAATTCATACCATCAACTAGTCGGCCTTCCCGATTTCCCGCGCCGCATTCGGGTGCGGTGTGCTGCGGGATACTTGCGCGGTGAGTGCGGCGAATGACGAGGAGCCCCTGCTGGCGGTGGAGCGCGAGGTCGCGCTGATGTTCCGCCGGGGCCGGGCGAGGGTGGCGGAGCTCTCCCGCCGGGTCCACCCCAGCCTGGAGGGGACGGCGTACAGCATGCTCGGCTACATCGAGCAGGCCGGGCGGGTGCGGGTGACCGACGTCGGCGTGCACTTCGCGGTGGGCAAGGCCACGGTGAGCCGGCAGGTCCGGACGCTGGAGGAGCTCGGCCTGGTGGCCCGGGAGGTGGATCCGCAGGACCGCCGGTCGGCGCTGGTCTCGCTCACCGAGGACGGCCGGCGGCGTTACCTGGGGGCGCGGGACGCCCGGATCGAGCGGGTGCGCGAGCTGATGGCCAACTGGTCGGAGGAGGACGTGATCCGCTTCGCCGGGCTGTTGCACCGCTTCAACGACGTGGTCGGGGAGGCTGTCGGGACCTGAGGGCGGCGGGCCGGGGCGGGTCGCGGTGCGGGACTTTACTCGGGCTTGAAGAAAGTTGCCTTAAGCAACCATCGATCCTATGGTTGCCTAAGGCAACGATTCCCCGCTTCCCGTCTGCCGCCTCCCGCTCCCCCGCACCCGCCGAAGGACCCAGATGACCGTCGCCACCCGAACCGCGACCGGAGCCGCCACCGCCGACGACCGACCCATGACGCACCGGCAGGTGATGGAAGCGCTGTCCGGCCTGCTGCTCGGCCTCTTCGTGGCCGTGCTGTCGTCGACGGTCGTCTCCAACGCCCTGCCGCGCATCCTCACCGACCTGCACGGGGGCCAGTCCGCCTACACCTGGGTCATCACCGCCACCCTGCTCACCCTCACCGCCTCCACCCCGATCTGGGGCAAGCTGTCCGACCTCGCCAGCAAGAAGCTGCTGCTGCAGATCGCCCTGGTGATCTACATCGCCTCCTCCGCGCTGGCCGGCCTCACCCAGAACACCGGTGAGCTGATCGCCTGCCGCGCGCTGCAGGGCATCGGCGCCGGCGGTGTCACCGCGCTGGCCCAGATCTGCCTGGCGGCGATGGTCCCGCCGCGCGAGCGCGGCCGGTACAGCGGCTACTTCGGCGCGGTCTTCGCCCTCGCCACCATCGGCGGACCGCTGATCGGCGGCGTCATCGTGGACACCTCCTGGCTGGGCTGGCGCTGGTGCTTCTACGTCGGGATCCCGTTCGCGCTGGCCGCGATCGCGGTGCTGCAGCGCACCCTGAAGCTGCCGGTGGTCAAGCGCGAGGTGAAGATCGACTACCTGGGCGCCCTGGCCATCACCGGAGCCGTCAGCCTGCTGATGATCTGGATCACGCTGGCCGGCAAGAACTACGCCTGGCTCTCCTGGCAGACCGCGGCCATGGTGGGCGGCGGCCTGCTGCTGGGTGCGCTCGCCGTGGTGATCGAGAAGCGCGCCGCCGAGCCGATCATCCCGCCGAGCCTCTTCCGCCACCGCACCGTCACCCTGGCGGCGCTCGCCAGCGTGCTGGTCGGCATCGGGATGTACGGCGCGACCACCTTCCTCAGCCAGTACTTCCAGCTGGCCAGGGAGAAGTCCCCGACCATCGCCGGCCTGATGACACTGCCGATGATCCTCGGTCTGGCCGTCGCCTCCACCGTGGCGGGCCGGCTGATCACCAAGTACGGCCGGTGGAAGGCCTACCTGGTCGCCGGCACCCTGATGCTGGCCATCGGCTTCGGGCTGCTCGGCACCGCCCGGGCCGACACCGACTACGGGCTGCTCTCCGTCTACATGGCGATCACCGGCATCGGCCTCGGCCTGACCATGCAGAACCTCGTGCTCGCGGTGCAGAACACCGTGCCGCGCCACGAACTCGGCGCGGCCAGCTCGGTGGTCACCTTCTTCCGCACCATGGGCGGCGCGATGGGCGTCTCCGCGCTCGGGGCCCTGATGACCGACCGGGTCGGCCACTACCTGACCGAGAACCTGGCGGCCGCGCACGTCCCGGCCGCCGGCGCCGCGGCCGGCGGCGGGATCCCGGACCTGCACACGCTGCCCGCTCCGATCGTCCCGCTGGTGACGGACGCCTTCGGGCACGGTGTGGGCGTGGTGTTCCTGGTCGCCGCGCCGTTCGCGCTGCTGGCCTTCGTCACGGTGCTGTTCATCCGCGAGACGGTGCTGCGCACCGGTCAGCAGGACTGACCGGCCGGGCGGCGCGGGTACGGCGAGGGCCGGGGAGTGGAATAAGGTGGAGGCCGTAGTCGGTGCCCGCGCCGAGGTCGTTCGACTCGGTGAAGTAGCACATCACGTACGCCGCATCGGCCGCGTGGGCGGTGC